>NZ_JBICYT010000002.1:285342-342830 GCF_043201215.1 Streptomyces sp. NPDC048331
CCCATAATCCCCCCCACCCCCCCGCCACCCGCCACCCGCCCCCCGCCACCCGCCACCCGCCACCCGCCACCCCGTAACCCCCCCGGCCGCCCCAGGGGGCGCGCCCGGGCCGTATCCGGTGTCCGGAGGGCCTGCGTTCACCCCCGGTAGGTCTCCAGCAGGCGCAGCCAGACCTCGCTGATGGTCGGGAACGACGGCACCGCGTGCCACAGCCGCTGGATCGGGACCTCGCCGACGACCGCGACGGTGGCCGCGTGCACCAGCTCCGCGGCGCCGGGGCCGACGAAGGTCGCCCCGAGGAGGACCTCGCGGTCGAGGTCGACGATCATGCGGGCCCGACCCTTGTAGCCGTCGGCGTACAGACCGGCGCCGGAGACCTTGGACATGTCGTAGTCCACGGCGCGCACCCGGTGCCCGGCCCGTTCGGCCTCGGCCAGGGTCAGGCCGACGGCGGAGGCCTCCGGATCGGTGAAGACCGCCTGCGGGACGGCGCGGATGTCGGCGGTCGGCGTGTGCGCGCCCCAGGGCGCGGTGTCCAGCGGGGTACCGGCCGCGCGGGCCGCGATCACGGCACCGGCGATCCGGGCCTGGTACTTGCCCTGGTGGGTCAGGAGCGCGCGATGATTGACGTCCCCCACGGCGTACAGCCAGTCGTGCCCCGGCACCCGGCAGGTGTCGTCCACCTCGATCCAGCGACCGGCGGGCAGCCCGACGGTGTCCAACCCGATGTCCTCGGTCCGCGGCGCGCGACCCGTCGCCATCAGCAACTCGTCGCCCTCCAGCGTCTCGCCGCCTTCCAGGACCACGCTGACCGGGCCGGTCGAGCCGTCCCTGACCACCGCCTCCACCGACACCCCGATGCGGACCTCGGCCCCGGCCTCGCGCAGCGCCTCGGCGACGAGTTCTCCCGCGAAGGGCTCCATCCGCGGCAGCAGCCCGGGGCCGCGTGCCAGGACGGTGACCTGCGAGCCGAGGGCCTGCCAGGCGGTGGCCATCTCGACGGCCACCACCGAGCCTCCGACGATCAGCAGCCGGCCGGGGGCCTCCTGCGCGGAGGTCGCTTCACGGCTGGTCCAAGGGCGGGCCCCGGCGATCCCGGGAAGGTCGGGGATCACGGCCCGGGTGCCGGTGGCGACGACGACCGCGTGCCGGGCGGACAGGATGTGGTGCTCGCCCTCGGGGCTGGTGACGGCGACCTTCCGCACCCCGTAGATCCTGCCGTGGCCTCGGTACACATGGGCGCCGATCGAGTCGATCCAGTCGATCTGGCCCTGGTCCTTCCAGTCACCGGTCCAGTAGTTGCGGTGCGCGAGCACCGCCGCCGCGTCCAGGGGCCCTTGGACGGCCCCGGCCAGGCCCGGCACCCGGCGGGAATCGGCCCGGGCCAGCACCGGGCGCAGCAGCGCCTTGCTGGGGACGCACGCCCAGTACGAGCACTCGCCGCCCACCAGTTCGCTCTCGACGAGCGCCGTGCTCAGCCCGGCGGCACGGGTCCGGTCGACGATGTTCTCACCGGCCGGTCCCCCACCGAGGACCACCACGTCGTACTCCACCGCTTCCGACACAGACACCTTCCAAGGGTTCCGGAGGATCCACCAGGACCCATGGGAATCCCGGTCAGGGGCTAATATCCCGTCACTCTACGTGCGGTCCGCGCGACATGCGCGAGATGACGGGCGGCGTCGGCGTGGTGATGCCCGGGGCACCCTCCCCCCGTCGGCCGGTCAGGCCCGGACCGACCGCCAGATGTGGTCGGGCAGTTCACGGGCCGCCTCCTCGAGGTCGACGTCCCCCACGGTGAGCCAGCGCCGGACGAAGGCGACCACCGGCCCCAGGGCCAGGGACTCGATCAACGGGGCCGAGAGCGGGGCGAGTTCGCCCGATTCCTGGTGCGCGTGGATCCAGTGGGCGATCGGCGTCAGTCGGGCTTCCTGGGAGTCGCGGATCTGGCGCGCGTTCGCCATGCCCAGACGGTCCGAGGTGACGGAGTGGATGAGGCGGGCCGCGTCGGGGCGGTCTCGTACGAAGTCCAGGTAGGCGAGCACGACGGCCCGGATACCGGAGCGGGCGTCGGCCGCCTGCATCAGCGCCGGTGCGAGTTCCGTCAGGAGCTGATCCAGCGAGCGCAACGCGAGTGCGGCGACCACGCCGTCCAGGCTGCCGAAGTGGTGGTAGATGCTGCCGGAACTGACCCCGCTGGCGCCGGTGATGGTGCCGAGGGTGAGGCCGGCCTCCCCGGACGAGGAGTAGAGGCGGAGCGCCGCGTCCAGAACCTGTTCGACCGTGGCTTCGCCGCGTTGTTGCTTCGGCATCGGGCAGGCGTCCTCGGTCTCCTCGCGGCGGCGGATCCCCTCGATCCTCGTCGGGTTCAGCCTAGAGCACCAGGATTACTGGATTCTTCTCCAGAAAAACCTTTGAATCCAGAAGGAGGGGGCAGCACGATCCCCTGTTCCGCCCCGAGCCGGGTGCTCCCGGAACGAGTCCGTCACGCGCGGGTGGGGAACGCGGTCCCCTCACCCGAGGCGGCCGACATGTTTGATGACGACCGTCACCGGATCGGCGGTGATCACGTACAGGACCCTGTATCGGCCGATGTGGATGCGACGCAGCCCCCGGCCGTGCAAGGCCGCGCCCGGTGGGCGGGGCTGGGCGGCCAGGTGATCGACCCCGTACAGCAGCAGCCGCAGCCCGCGCGGATCATCCGCGATGTGTCGTACCGCACCGCACACGGCGGCCTCGTCCCACACGATGCCGAAAGCCATCAGCCGCACTCCCTCCACCCGGGCACTGGGCTCATGGGCGCCGGCGTGCGTGCCGGTCCGGAGGTGCATGAGCCCGATGAACATCACCCTGGGCCCTTCGCCGGTCCCCCCATGAGGCGCCTGCCCGGAGCAGCCCGCGCTACGCCGACAGGCTGAGCGCGCCCGGACCCGGTTCGGCGGGTTCGGCCGGCCCGGCTACCGCGGCGAGCAGGATGAGCTGCACCACTCCTGACAGCCACGGGATCGCGTCTGTTTCCTGAAGGAGGCCAGTTCTCCGTAGTGGCCCGTGGTTCGGGGGAAGGAGCGTCTTCGAACCGCCCTGTGGAGGCTGATGTGGTGCGTGATCGGATCGGACTGGCCGAGGTGCTGGCGGCGGCGGAGGATGCCGCACCGGTGGACTCCCTCGATGTCGTCGCGCGTAACCTGCGGGACCGGTTCGGTGCGCGATACGTGTCGTTCTTGTTCGTCGATGTGGTCGGCCGACGCCTGCTGCGCGTCCACGACACGGCGACCGGCTACCGCGAGGAGCGCGCCGAACAGGTCCCACTCGCCGGCAGCGGCCCGTACGACGAGGTCCTGCGCGACCAGAAGCTGGTACGGGAAACGGACGGCGGGAAGGGGCAGCGGGTACTCGCTCCTGTCACCAACCGCGGCGAACCATCGGCGTCCTGGAGCTGTTCCTCACCCAGGTCGCACCGGAGGTGCTGGTCGAGGTCGAGGAGGCCGCACACGCGCTGGCCTACATCATCGTCACCGACCGCCGCTTCACAGACCTCTACCACTGGGGCAACCGCACCACCACGGTCAGTCTCTCCGCGGAGATCCAGCGCCGACTCCTGCCGTCCGCGTCTTCCTGCGAGGCACCCCAGTTCTCCTTGGCAGGCGCTCTGGTGCCGGCCTCCGACATCGCCGGCGACACGTACGACTACAGCCTCGACGCCGACACCCTGCACCTGTCGATCACCGATGCCATGGGGCACGACGTCAGTGCCTCGCTCATGGCCACCCTCCTGGTCAACGCCTCCCGCGGCGCCCGCCGCGCCGGCGAAGACCTCGCCGAACAGGCCCGCTGGCTCCACCAGGCCCTCCTCGACCACGGGCGGCACAGCATCGCCACCGGCCAGCTCCTGCGCATCGCCCTCGACGGCACCGGCGCCCAGCTCGTCAACGCCGGCCATCCCTGGCCACTGCGGCTGCGCGACGGCTCGGTCAGCGAACTTGCTCTGGCCGTGAACATGCCCTTCGGCGTCGGCCAACAGGGCGCCTACCGCGTGCAGGACGTCGACCTGCGCCCCGGTGACCGGCTGTTCCTGCACACCGACGGCATGCAGGAACGCGAGGCCGAGACGGTCGACCTCCCCGCCCTCCTCCGCACGACCGCGTCCGAGCATCCGCGCGAGGTCGTACGCACACTGGTGGGTGCGGTCGCCGACGCCTACGAGGGGCGCCCGCCCAAGGACGACGCCACCGTCCTGTGCCTGGACTGGTACGGCCCCCGCATCGGAAGTCGCGGCACGAACGCCTGACAGCGGACTCCCCTACATGGCTGCCAGGGCGGGGTGGACGCTGAACAGGTGGCGGGTGGCTGTGAGCTCGAGGACGCGCAGCCCCTGCTCCGGGACACCGACGAGTTCGAGCGTCCATTCCTCGTCGATGGCGCGAGCGCGTAGAGCGAGCAGAACGTGCAGGGCGCTGGTACCCATGAAGGTGATGCGGGTGAAGTCGAGGACCAACGTCCGCCCCGGCAGGACAAGTTCGCCCAGTGCGCGGACCAGCAGGGAGCAGGTATCGAAGTCGATGTCGCCGCTCACCGACACGACGGTCCGTTCCGGCCGCTCGGTGACACCGATCTCGAAGTCTTTGAGGCTCATGGCCCATCCGCCGTTCACGGCAACCCGTCACGGACGCACGCACCCGTCGGAACGACGGCGTGGCCGTCAAGCGCGCGACCGGTGCCGCGCACGGTCGGGCGAGCGGGCCTTCCGCGCCATGGGCCGCTGTTCGCGGCCACCGGGTGGGCGGGCTTCGCCGGACCGGGTTGATCGATATGACGCGTCTACCCGTGCCCCGTCGCGGTAACCACGGGGCGTACCGGCCCGGTTCGGGGTCGGTGTGGAATTCGGGGCGCGGGACGACGTAGCCATAGGTGTGGCGGGCGTCCGGAAGGGTGCCCGCGTGGGCGAGAACACCGGTGGTGTCACGCCAGGGGGTGCGCCGTGACGCCGTGGGGCGGCTCCTGCCGGGCCCCCGTGGCCAGGATGCGGACTTCGGCCCGGTCGCTGATCTCCGCCTGGACGATGCCGGAGGCGTCCTCGTAGACGGGGTGGCCGCCGGCACCCGTACGACCGGTGATACGCACCACCACGCGGTCCTCGCCACCGTCGAACGCGTGGGGGAAGGCCAACTCGTATCGCCGGCGTGGCCGATCTTCCGGTGCGGAGGGGTGCGGCGCGTGGGGCCGGGCACGAACGGGCCCGGGATCCGCCGGGCGCGGGGCCGTTCCGGTGCACCGCTTCCTGTCCCTGCGGTTCCACCTCTGCGCCGAGCCCCGGTGCACGGCGTGCGGGCAAGGGGGGCGGCCGGACACGCCGCCCGCGCCGGACCGGCTTCGAGGAGGGGAAAGAGTTCTTCGGTGCCGGTGAGTTCGAGCAGGCGCAGCATTTGATGGCTGGGCGCCGCCAACCGCAGGGTGAGCCCCAGCTCGATTGCCGCCGAACGCGCCTGCAACAAGGCGCCGAGGCCGGAGGAATCACAGAACGAGGAGTGTGTCAGGTCGACGAGCAGGTCTGTACGGCGCTCCCTGTGGGCCGCCTCGATCCCGGTGAGGAGGGTGGCACGCAGCTCGGCCACATGGTCCAGGTCCATCACCCCGCGCACGGGGGCCACCCAGGGAACTGGGCGGGCGTCGATGTGCTGCGTGCTGGATGCGTCACGGACTGTCGAGGACGCCATGACCGGCCTCCTTGCTGCCGTACCCTCGTCCACCGCTTTCGGGCGTATGGCGGGCGAGGGGCTCGGTGCGCCGCGGCATGCGGAACTCTGGTTCCCCTGGAGCCACCGCGGGGGGCTGCGGCACCTCTCGCTTCTTCCCGCACCCCACCCGCATATGCGCGGTTCGGAGTGGAACCAGGAAACCCGAGGCATCGGCCCATCGAGCACCGGCCTGGCCCGGCGGCAAGGTCGTCTGCCCGCCCGCGCGGCGTCATGGGCGGGGGTAGCGGTGTTTCTCCTCATCACGTGCGTGCTCCATCGGGGTCTGCCAGGCGTCCTCGCGGCGCTGCGTCACAGGGTTCTGCTCGGCCGGCCGGGGCGGGGCCGCGGCGCGGCGCCGCCGTCGGCTGCCGTACCAGAAGGCACCGATCAGCAGGACGACGAGGACCACTCCCGCAACGATGAGGAAGAGGGATGGCTGTGCTTCCGCTGCGAGTTCATGGAGGACGGTCATGGTCGGCTCCTACCCTCGATCGGCTGCCTCAGCGGCCGGCGAAGAGTTCCACCTTGGGCACTCCAGACCTCAGCCACCTCGTCACCAGTCAGCCGGCCCGCCTCGCACGGGCAACCGCCCTGCAGGTGTTCCCCAACGACATCACCCCCTGTCCCCTCCCGGCGGACAGAACCGACGCCCACAGTGACACCCTGCGCCGTGCCATCGTGTTCATCGAGGACAACGCACACCGTGACATCGGTCTGGCCGACATCGCGGCTTCGATCCCCGTCACTCCTCGCGCGGTCCAGTACGCCTTTGCCCAGCACGCCGACACCACCCCGCTCGCCCACCTGCGCCGGGTCCGTCTGGCCCGAGCGCACGAGGAGCTGCGGGTGGCGGACCCGGCGACGGCGACGGTCACGGCTGTAGCGATGCGATGGGGGTTCTCCCACCAGGGCCGGTTCGCCGCCGCGTACCGCGCCGCCTACGGCATCACCCCGGCCGGCACGCTCCACAGCTGATCCGAGCGAAGCGGCCTGCCCGGCGGGCCGGGGAGAAGAGCGCTCGAACGCCGCTGTCGGGCCGGACCGCCGTCGCAGCCTGATGCGGAGCGGTACTCAGCTCCACCAGAGCGCTCCGCAGACAGCGGACGGCATCTTCGGCGTCGGCGAGCCCGCCCGGCGTGGGCACGACGGTGCCGAACGCCTGGGCCGGGTCGCCGAGCAGGGTGCGCCGGTGCAGGACGGGGGCGAGGCCTTCGGCGGTCTGGGCGAGGAACCAGGCGAGCGGTCCATGCGTGCGGGCCAGAGCCATCGCCACCTGTGCCAAGGCTTCACGTAGGCGCTCCAGGCGCTCGATCACCGGGAGCCCGCGCTGGTCGTCGACCGGGCCGACGGCCCGGCCGAGGTGTTCCGCGGTTGTGCGGGCCAGCTCGGTCTCGGAGTCGGAGACCTTCCACAGACCGTGGCAGATCTGCCGTGCCGCCTCGGCCGCCAGGCTCCCGGCGCGCGTCGTCGTGCCGTCGTGGCCGCGCCCCACGGGACGCCGCCGCGCCGGACGCCCCTTGGGGTGCTCCGGCGCCGGTACCTGCTCCACGGTGGAGAGGACGATGTCGGTTCCGGTGAGTTCCAGCAGACGGGCAACCTGCGGGCTGGGCGCCGCGAGCCGGAAAGCGACGCCTGCGGCCTCGGCGGCCCGTCGAGCCCGCAGCAGTTCGTCGAATCCGGAACAGTCGCAGAAGGCGAGGCCGGAGCAGTCGACCACCACCGCTCCCAGGGCCGCCCGCACAGCCCCGGAAACGAAGAACCACGACAGGAAACGAACCTCCACGGGCCGAGGCCGGCGCGACCGGCACGGTGCGGACCTGGTCGGACCGTTCGGGAAGAGCGCGGGTGATGCCCGGCGCCGCGCCCGGCCTCGGATCGCCTCGGACCTGTAGCCCTGTCGCCGACAACGGGGTCCGGCCCGCTCCGGGGCCGGTCCGCATGAACATCTCGATGGACGCGAGCGGCTCTGCGGTGAGGTCCTGCTCCGGGCGGGCGGTTTCGATCGCCATCCGTGGGCAGGAGATCGCCACGGGCCCCTCCGACGAACGCTTCAAGGCACCGTGCGGCAACGCCGAGCAGAACAGAGCTCGTGGCGGACGTGCCGCACGCCGCAGCACATCGAGGAAAGGCAAGGTCCCTCATGAGCACGATGGAACGGCCGGCCCGAGCCACCGCCGACGATCCGGTGAGCGTCCTGGCCCCGGTTCCCGAGCAGACCATCGACAGCGTCGAGGCCGACCTGGCCGAGATCAAGGAGAAAACACACCGATGAACGACGAAGCCCGAACCAACATCGGCACCCCCTCCCCCACCCCCGGCGGTTCCGACTCCGCGGATCTGCGCGATCAGATCGAACAGACCCGCGACGAGCTCGGGCGAACCGTCGAGGCCCTCGCCGCGAAGGCCGATCTCAAGGCCCGCGCGAAGGAGAAGACGACCGCCGTCAAGGATGAGGCGGCGGAGAAGGCCGCGCTGCTCTCCGGCCAGATCCGCGAGAAGGCGGAGCAGGCTGCCCGAGCGGTGAAGGACCACACCCCCCACCCCGCTCCTGACGAAGTCCGCGCAAGCTGCGGCGCACGTACGGGAGGGCGCGGCCGAAGCGGGCCGGTACGCGGCCGAGCACGCGCCCGAGCCGCTGGTGGACGGGACCCGTCGGACGATCCCAGCGGTACGCGCCAACCGCGCCCCGCTCCTTGTGGTCGGCGCCGCGGCGCTCGTCATCCTGCTGGTCCGCCGGAGCCGGGGGCGTCGCCGATGAATGCATCCAAGATCGCCTACAAGCCCGTGGGGCTCGCCCTGGGCGCGCTGAGCGGTGTGGTCGCCGGCGCTGCCTTCAAACAGGCATGGAAGGTCATCGAGGGTGAGGGCGACGCTCCCGACGCCACCGACGAGGACCGGACCTGGAAGCAGATCCTGCTGGCCGCGGCCATCCAGGGTGCGATCTTCGCGGTGGTCAAGGCCTCGGTCGACCGGTCGGGAGCCGTGGCTGTACGTCGCCTGACGGGCACCTGGCCCGGCTGAACACCCCCGGTCGCTCGCCCCGGACCGCACGGCCGCCCCCTCACGGGTCGGAGGAAACGTCGTCCGCGGTGGCCTGGCGCCACGGCAACGAACCCTGGAGCCATCGAGGGGGCGGAGGCGTCCGTCCGGTGAAGCAGAGGCGTCGCGGAGCGGCGGTAGGAAGGACGACCCGTGGAGCTACGACGCGACATGCGGCCGGTTGGCCGACATGGACCTGACCGGATGGCAGGTCGACGCCACCGATGGTCACATCGGCGAGGTGGATGATCAGTGCGACGAGACGGGCGGCGCCTACCTGGTGGTGAATGCCGGTGCCTGGATCTCGGCAAGGTACTCGTCCCGGCAGGGGCGGTGTCGCGAGTCGACCATGACGCGCACACCCTGCACCTGAGCCTGAGCCGAGGGCAGGTGGAAGAGGCGCCCCCGTTCCTCTCCGACCACAACCGTGCCGACCGCCAATACCGGGATGACGTCGTCGAGTACTACTGGAAAAGCGGTCCTTGCTGACCCCTCGCCAAGCACACGCCGCGCCGGTACCGACCACCGCGAGAACGGCCGCGACCGGGCAAGCACCAGGCCCGGGACACGCACGCGCGCGATGCCTGGGTGGCTCGGTGTGCGGGGTGGCTCAGTGTGGGAGTGCCAGCGTGGCCCAGACGGTCTTGCCGCTGCCGTTGGGTCGGGTGCCCCAGTGCTGAGCGAGGCGGTCTATGAGGAAGATGCCGTGGCCGCCGATGGAGTCGGGCCGGTGTGCACGCAGCTGCGGGAGGTCCGGGCTCGGGTCCGTGACGGTGATCTGCAACAGGTCGTCCTGGTGGGACAGAGTCAGGCTCCGGATGCCGCCCGCGTGTTCGGCGGCGTTGGAGAGGAGTTCCGCCGCGATCAGGAGCGCGTCCTGGCCCTTGCCGAGCAGTCCCCAGTCGGTGAGCGCCTGGCGTACCCAGGTGATGCCCCTACTGCACGCCTCCAGGTCCGCGGTCTCGCCGAGGGCGAGTTCGCGGTGGTGCGTTGCACGGGGCGGTGAACCCATGGCCGGTCCCGACGGCTGAGATGTGTGGTGCTTCGCGCCTGCCCAGCCCGCGTCCGCGTACTCGTCAGCAGCCTGCCGGGATTACGGCCTGTACGGGGCGGTGGCTTCCGCGATCGTGGAGCGGATGGTGAAAGTCTCCGCCGCGCCGGTGACCTCGAGGACGCGGCGGACCGCCGCGCTGGGGGCGACCACGACCACGGGCACCTCCCGGACGCGCGGAGTCCTGCAGGGCGAGGAGGAGATTGAGGCCGTCGGCGGTGAACAGTTCCACCGCATCCAGATCGATCACCAGCACCGCCGGACCGGAATCGAGCGCCTCCCCCAGGGCCTGCTCGCCGATGGCCCGGGTACCGGCGTGCAGGTCCCCCGACAGTACGCACACGACGGCGTCGCCGACGCGCACCACATCGGTCTTCAGCTCCGGGGCGGGCATCGGCAGATCGGCTGGGGTGCTGGTCATGGCCGTCTCCTCGCTCCGCCTCCCCACCTGTGCGGCGTGCCGTCCCGCGGCGATCGGCGCCCGGGGGGCTTCCACCGTACGCCCCCTCACGTAAAGGGCGACTTTCCCGCTCGTGCGGCGAGCCGATGCCGGCCGGCCGGCATCGATCCGCCGGGCTCCGGGAGCCCGGCGGCGGTGTACGTCAGACCCCCGCCGCCCCGGCACCCCCGTCGCCCGCGCCCTGCTGCTCCGCGGCGATCTTCGAGCGGACCTCGTCCATGTCGAGGGCCCGGGCCTGCTCGATGAGGTCCGTCAGGGCCGCCTCCGGCAGTGCGCCGGGCTGCGCGAAGATGGCCACCTGGTCCCGGACGATCATCAGCGTCGGGATCGAGGTGATCTGGAAGGCCCCGGCCAGCTCCTGCTGCGCCTCGGTGTCCACCTTGGCGAACACGAGGTCGGGATGGGCCTCGGAGGCCCGCTCGTAGACCGGGGCGAACTGCAGGCACGGCCGGCACCAGCCCGCCCAGAAGTCGATCAGCACGAACGGGTTCTCGCTGACCGTCTGGTCGAAGTTTTCCTTGGTGAGCTCGACTGTAGCCACGGTGTCCAGACCTCCTGATTGAGCCGTCTGTTCCCTTGAACGAAAGGCCGGCCTTGCGCATTCCACCCTGGGTGACAGGCCCCTAGAAGGGGTGACCCGCCGGGGTGCTGCGGACCGTGGTCCAGCGTAGTTCCGTGAAGGCGTCCAGGTTCGCCTCCCCTCCGAAGCGGGCACCGGTGCCGGAGGCGCCGACTCCACCGAAGGGGGCGACGGCCTCGTCGTTGACCGTCTGGTCGTTGATGTGAGCGATCCCGGTCGGGATCCGATCGGCCAGGTCGAGCCCGCGCGCCGCGTCCCGGGTCACGATCCCGAGGGAGAGGCCGTACGGGCCCGCCGAGGCCAGCGCCACCGCCTCCTCCTCCGTCGCGAAGGACCGTACGGGCGCCACCGGGCCGAAGACCTCCTCGGCGTAGGCGGGAGTGTCGTCGGCCACGCCCGCCAGGACGGTCGGCCGGTAGAAAAGGTCCCGGTGCGTGCCGCCGGCGACGAGCTTGGCCCCCTGCCCGGTGCTGGCCTCCACCAGGGCGTGGACGCGGTCCAGCTGGGCGCGGTCGATCAGTGGGCCCAGGTGGACCCGCTCGCGGTACGGGTCCCCCACGTCCAGTTCCTCGGCGCGCGCGGCGAGCCGCTCGACGTACTCGTCGTACAGCGAGGCGTGCACGAGGTGCCGCCCGGCGGTCATGCAGATCTGGCCCTGGTGGAAGAAGGAACCCCAGGAGGCCTGGGCCACGGCGGACTCGACGTCGGCGTCGCGGAGTACGACGAGGGCCGAGTTCCCGCCCAATTCCAGGTGCACGCGCTTGAGGTGACGTCCCGCCAGTTCGCCCACGGACCGGCCGGCGGCCGTGGATCCGGTGAAGGACACCACCCGGACGCGCGGGTCGGCGACCACCGCCGCGCCCGTCCCGGCGCCGCCGGGAAGGACCTGGAGCAGCCCGCCCGGCAGCCCGGCGGCGGCGAAGACCGCCGCGAGGGCGAGGCCGCCGCAGACGGCGGTGCGCCGGTCCGGCTTGAGCAGTACCGCGTTGCCGAGTGCCAGCGCCGGCGCGACCGAGCGGATCGCCAGGATCAGTGGGGCGTTGAAGGGGGCCACGACCCCGACCACCCCGGCCGGCACCCGGCGCGTGAAGGACAGTCGGGGCGCCTCGCTCGGCAGTACCTGCCCCGTGGGGCGTGAGGCCAGCGCGGCGGCCTCGTAGCACTCCTGCGCGGCGACGTGCAGCTCGAAGTCGGCCTTGCCGGGGATCGAGCCGGACTCGCGGACCAGCCATTCCCGCAGCTCGTCGGCGTGGGCGGTGAACAGGTCCCCGGCGCGGCGCAGCACGGCCGCCCGCTCCGGGTGGGTGGTGCGCGCCCAGTCCTGCTGCGCCGCGAGGGCCCGTACGGCGGCCTCCGCCACATCGGCGGGCGCGGCGAGGTCGAGGGTGGCGAGGGTACGGCCGGTGGCGGGTTCGACGACCGGGGCGGAGCCGCCGGTGAGGGTGGGACCGTCCTGCCAGAGCGTCGGATCGAGGAGCGGCATGGCGCGGGGCCTCCGGGTGGGGATGGGCGGGGCGGGGGGCGGCAGCACGCGCCATCGTGCCAGACCGGAGGCTCCACATCTGTTCAGTTATTGGGCAGTTGACGCCGAGCGGTGACCGGAAACGATCGACGCTCGGGTCGCACCGAGCCGGGTCAGCGTTCCAGGACGAGGGCGATGCCCTGGCCGACCCCGATGCACAGCGCCGCCATGCCGGTGCCGGAGCCGGCCGCCGCCAGCTGGTGCGCGACGGAACCGGCCAGCCGGGCGCCCGAGGCACCGAGCGGATGGCCGATCGCGATGGCGCCGCCCCGCGGGTTGACCACGGCCGGGTCGAGCTCCGGCCAAGCCGCCAGACAGCCCAACGCCTGTGCGGCGAAAGCCTCGTTCAGCTCGAAGGTGGTCAGATCGGCGAGCCCGCGGCCGGACTTGGCGAGCGCCCGCTGGACGGCGTCCACCGGACCCAGGCCGAAGAGCTGGGGCTCGATCCCGGTGACGGCGGACGCGCTGATCCGGGCGAGCGGCTCCCGGCCGGTGGCCGCCAGACCCGCCTCGTCGGTCAACAGCAGTGCGGCGGCGCCGTCGTTGAGCGGGGAGGCGTTGCCGGCCGTGACCGTACCCGTGCCGTCCGTCCGGAAGGCCGGCTTCAGGCGAGCCAGCGCCTCCGGGGTGGAACCCTCCCGGATGCACTCGTCCCGTACCAGGTCCGCGCCGGAGTACGGGACGACCTCGCCGTCGTAGAGCCCGGCGGACCAGGCGGCCGCCGCCTTGCGGTGGCTCTCCAGGGCGAACGCGTCCTGCGCCTCGCGGGTGATGCCGTGCTTGTCCGCGACGAGTTCGGCGCCCTCACCGAGCGAGCCGGTCCACTCCTCGGGCATGCGCGGGTTGGTCATCCGCCAGCCCAGGGTGGTGGACCACATCTGCTGGTGCCCGGCCGGGAAGGCCCGTTCCGGCTTCTGCACGACCCAGGGGGCGCGGCTCATCGACTCGACGCCGCCCGCGATGGCCACGGAGGCGTCACCGAGCGCGATGGCGCGGGCGGCCTGGATCACGGCTTCGAGGCCGGAGCCGCACAGCCGGTTGACGGTGACCCCGGGGACGCTCACCGGCAGCCCGGCCAGCAGCACCGCCATGCGGGCCACGTCCCGGTTGTCCTCGCCCGCGCCGTTGGCGTCGCCGAAGACGACGTCGTCGATGCGGGCCGGGTCGAGGTCCGGCGTACGCTCCACCAGCGCGCGCACGACGTGTGCGGCCAGGTCGTCCGGCCGGACCCCGGCGAGGGCGCCGCCGAACTTGCCGATCGGGGTGCGGACGGCGTCGACGACGTAGACGTCGCGGACGGTGCGGATGCTCATGGGGTCTCTCCTGGGCGGATCCGTACGGGCGGTGGCGCGTCGGTGCCGGTGTGGACACCGGGGCACGCCGCCGGGCACGCCCGGTGGGGCGCGCCCGCAGTGTCCGTCCGTACGTCACCGCCTGTCAACGGCTCCCCGGACCGAGGGGGGCGTCGTGGAGGGTCAGCGACCGGCGAGGACGCGGCGGGCGTACGTGGCAGGTGGCGCGGGCCCGGCCCGGTCGACGGGCACCCCCGAAGGGGCGGACGCCTGCCCCGCCCGCTCGCGCGCTCGCACGCCCCCGGGCCGTCCGGGGCCTCCGGGACCTCCGGGCCGTCCGGGCCGTCCGGGCCGTCCGGGCCGTCCCGGCACCGTCAGGTCGACTCCCGGTGGACGGCGGCCGCCGCCATCAGGTCGTGCCGCTCCGTGACCTCCGACGGCTCGCGCACCGCGTGGTCCACCAGCGAGGCCAGGTGGGCTCCGGTCGGCATCTCCAGTCGGACGGTGCTCAGCCGGGGCCGTAGCAGCCGCCCGATCAGCAGGTCGTCGGCGCCGATGACGGCGACGTCCTCGGGGACGCGAAGCCCCTCGTCCTGGAGGGCTCGCATCAGCAGCATCGCGTACTCGTCGTTGTACGCGAACGCCGCGTCCAGCCCGAGCCCGCGCCAGCGGGCCGCGAGGGCCGCGGCCGACTCCTCGGAGTAGGCCATCGGGAGGGCCGCGACCTCGGCGCCCGGCACCGAGCGGGCGCCCGAGAGCCGGGGCACGGAGAACAGCTCCAGGCCCGCCTCCTCCGGGACGACCACGCCGATCCGCGTGCGCCCGCGCTCCACGAGATGGGCGGCGGCCCTGACGCCGACCTCCTGCTGGTCCATGACGAGCGCGTGCGCCCCGGGCACGCCGACGGGCCCCATCGTGATCACCGCGCGGGCTCCGGCCCGCTTGAGAGTGGCGACGTTGCGCGCGGAGAGGGTGATCTCGCCGAGGGAGATCACGGCCACCGGACGCAGCTCCGCCCAGGCCCGTACGGCCTCGTCGCCGCTGAGTCCGAGGCTCCCGTACTGCACCACCGTGTAGTCCAGGCGACGCAGCGCCCACTGCAGTTCGTTCAGGAAGGTGCTGTAGAGCGGCCCGACCGGCACGTGGGAGGTGGGCAGCAGCACGATCCTGGTATGTCCGGCGCGCAGGCTGCGGGCGGCGGCGTGCGGGACGTACCCGAGCTCCTCGGCGGCCTCACGGACCTTACGGCGGGTGGGCTCGCTGATGCGTACGGCTTCCGCGTTGTTCAGCACGTACGAGACCGTCGCGCGCGAGACGCCGGCGAGGCGGGCCACGTCGGCGCTCGTCGGAACGGGGGGCGGCGGCGTGGTGGCCGATCCCGAGGCCGGGGCGGGAGGCTGCGGCGTTTTCGATGACTGAGACATTGCCGTGGCATCTTTCCAGACCGATTGCGCCCGAGGGCTGGCGGATGGCCGGAAAGGGATGCTACACAGTGGTTACACGAGTCATTGACACGTGTAACCACGGCGTCACATCCCACAACGTCCGATGTGTCGACGCCGCACCCCGCCGTGCCGCCGCCCTGTCGCGCTCCGTCGCACCCCCGCCGTCGCGACAGGGCGGCGCGCACCTCCGCGCAACCCCGTACCCCCGCCGCACCGCACCTCACCGCACCTCCCCCTCCCCTCATCCGCCCGCATCTGCCCAGGAGGGCATCGTGGCCCTTTCCTCCCCCGGTGGCGGCTCCACCGCCGCCACCACCGACGCTCCCCCGGGACCCGGCACAGCTCCCGGCCCGAGCACCGCGGCCGGACCCGGCCCCGGACCCGCACGCCGCGGCCTGCTGCCCCTCTTGCTCGTCGGCAACAGCGCCATGTACGCCCTCTACATCGGTGTGGCCGGCGTCCTGCTCGCCCTCCAGGTCGAGGACATCGATCCGGCGAACAAAGTGGCGAACTTCGGCCTGATCGCGGGGGTCTCGGCGATCTTCGCGACGGTCTTCAACCCCGTCGCCGGCGCCCTGTCCGACCGCAGCGGACGGCGCGACCCCTGGATCCTCGGCGGTGGACTCGCCGCCGTACCCGCGATGTTCCTGCTGGGCCTCGCCGACACCATCCTGCTGATCACGATCGCCTGGTGCCTCGGGCAGGCCGTCATGAACGTCTACCAGGCGGCCATCACCTCCGTGGTCCCCGACCGGGTGCCCGTGGATGCTCGCGGCAAGGCCTCGGCGGCCGTCGGACTCGGCCTGCCCTTCGGCTCCACCCTCGGCGCGCTCATCGGCGCGGCCTTCTCCGAGGACTACCGCACCGGATACCTCGTCTTCGGCGCGCTCGTGGCGGGCGCCGCCGTGCTCTTCACCGCCTGCGGCCGAGAGCAGCGGCTCCCGGCCCGCGCCCCGATGCCCGTCAGGGAACAGCTCGCCGCCTTCACCGGCGCGCTGCGCGACCACGACTTCCGGTGGGCCTTCATCGGCCGGGCGCTGCTCGTCCTCGGCTACTTCGCGGTGAGCGGTTACCAGCTCTACATCCTGCAGGACCACACCGCGCTGCCCGACGGCATGGGGCCGGAGGCCGCGGTGGCGGTGCTGATGCCGCTGACCAGCGTGGCGATGGTCGTCTCCACGGTCCTCGGCGGGTACCTGTCGGACCGGTTCGACCGCCGCAAGCTCTTCGTCGGCGCCTCCGCGCTGCTGTCGGCCGTCGCGCTCGTCATCCCGGCCGTGTCGACCAGTTGGACCGCGATGCTGTGCTTCGCCGCGGTGAACGGTCTGGCGTTCGGGTGCTACATGGCGGTGGACACCGCCCTGGTGACCATGGTGCTGCCCAAGGCCGAGGACGCCGCCCGCGACATGGGCGTGCTCAACATCGCGAACGCCGGCCCGCAGATCATCGCGCCGTTCGTCGCCTCGGTGATCGTCTCGTTCAGCGGCGGATACACCGCGCTGTTCGTCGTCGCGGCCGTGCTGGCCGTGGCGGGAGCCCTTGCCGTGAAGCCGATCCGCAGCGTGCGCTGAGACGTACCGACACCCCTCGACCGAGATCCACCACCGAGAAAGGCACACCGTGCACCTGCACACCCAGACCTGGGGCGAGGGCGACCGCGTCGCCCTCCTGATCCACGGCATCATGGCCGACCACCGGACCTGGCGCCGGGTCGGCCCCGCCCTCGCCGACCACGGCTACCGCGTCATCGCGGTGGACCTGCGGGGGCACGGGGCCAGCGGCCGCGGCGCGTACAGCCCCGCGCTCTTCGCGGACGATGTGGTCGAGACCCTCCCTGCGGGCGCCGAACTCGCCATCGGCCACTCCCTCGGCGGCCTGACCCTGTCGCTCGCGGTGGACCGGCTGCGGCCGGCCCGGGCCGTGTTCTCCGACCCCGCGTTCCACCTGGCCGCCCCGGTCGACGGCTTCGGCCCGGAGCTGCTCGCGCAGTTCAAGACCGCGACCAAGGAGCAGATCCGGGCGATGAGCCCGCGCTGGGAGGAGGTGGACGTCGACATCGAACTGGAGACCCTGGCGCTGTGGGACGAGCGGACCGCGCTGAGCCTCGCGCCGCTGGTCGGCGTCGACCTGATGCCGCCCGCACCGGTGGTCCCCTCCCTCGTCCAACTCGCCGACCCGAGCACCCTGATCACACGGGAACGGGCGCGGCTGCTCAAGAGCCGTGGTTTCGAGGTGCGTTCGGTCACCGGGGCGGGACACACCATCCACCGGGACGACTTCGACGGGTTCATGGCCTCCCTGGAGGGCTGGCTCTAGAACTCCTCGGCCACTCCCCATTACGGTCTCCCTACCGACGGGTAATGGGGAGTGGTACGCGATGTCCGATGCAGCTGTTCAGACGGTCTCCGGCCTGGTCGACATGGTCGGCGCACTCGCCGAAGGGAGCGTGTCGGCGCGCCGGTTGACCGAGGAGGCGCTGTGCCGGATCGCGGCGGCCCAGCCCGAGCTCAACGCCTTCCGGACCGTTCGCGCCGAGGCCGCGCTCGCGGAGGCGGACGCGGCGGACCGGAGGCTCGCGGCCGGCGAGCGGCTGCCGCTCCTGGGCGTTCCGCTGGCGGTCAAGGACGACATGGACGTCACCGGGGAGCCGACCGCCTTCGGCTGCGCGGGGGCCTTCGCCCCGAAGACCGCCGACAGCGAGGCGGTACGAAGGCTGCGCGCGGCCGGGGCCGTGATCGTCGGCAAGACCCAGACACCGGAGTTGGGGCAGTGGCCCTTCACCGAGGGCGAGGCCTTCGGCGCGACCCGCAACCCGTGGAACCGGGCCTACACGCCCGGCGGCTCCTCGGGCGGCTCGGCGGCCGCGGTGGCGGCGGGCCTGGTCCCGGCGGCGCTGGGCTCGGACGGGGCCGGTTCGGTCCGGATCCCGGCGGCCTGGACCCATCTGGTGGGTGTGAAGCCCCAGCGCGGGCGCATATCCACCTGGCCCGAGCCGGAGTCCTTCCACGGGCTCACGGTCAACGGTGTGCTGGCCCGTACCGTCGCCGACGCGGCGCTCCTGCTCGACGCGGCGAGCGGCCCGCACCCCGAGGACCTGCACCGCCCGGCGCGCATCTCCGCCGTCGAGGCGGCGCGCCGCGCGCCCCGTCGGCTGCGGATCGCACTGTCCTTCGGGATGGCCTTCACGGCGACGCCCAAGTCCCTGGACCCTGAGGTCCGTGCCGCGGTGGAGCGGCTGGCCGCGCGGTTGGAGTCGCTGGGCCACGAGGTGATCCCGGAGGACCCGCGTTACGGCCCGATCGGCCTGACCTTCGTACCCCGCGCGACCGGTGGCGTGCGGGACTGGGTGGCGCGGGTGCCCGATCCCGCGCTGTTGGACCCGCGCACGCACGAGGCCGTACGGACGGGGCGCGTCCTGGGCGGGCTCGCCCTGCGGGCCTCCCGCCGGGCGGAATCGGTCCTACGGCGGCGGGTCGGCGAGGTCTTCGACCGCTTCGACGTGGTGCTGACCCCGACGACGGCCACCCCGCCGCTGCGGATCGGCGCCCTGGCCGGGTTGGGAGCCATGGCCACGGACCGGGCGATGATCGCGGCCTGTCCGTACGCCTGGACGTGGAACGTGCTGGGCTGGCCGGGGGTGAACATCCCGGCGGGCCTCACGGCCGACGGACTGCCGATGGGGGCCCAACTGCTGGGCCCGGCCGACTCGGAGCCGCTGCTGCTGGGGCTGGCCGCGCAGGTTGAGGCCGTGGAGGACTGGTCGGCGCTGCGGCCGGGCCGGTGACGGGGCCCACACCGCCGTCCGGTAAGTTCCCATGAGGAACTATCGAGCGCCACATCACCGGAAGGGGCGACACCACCCATGACTCAGCAGACGTGGACGGCCGTCGACGACTACTTCGACGGATTGCTGGTCGGGCAGGACCAGGCCCTGGCCTCCGCGGCCGCCGACTCCGAGGCCGCCGGCCTGCCCGCCCACCAGGTGGCCCCCAACCAGGGCAAGCTGCTGAACCTCCTCGCCCGCGTCCGCGGCGCCCGCCGCATCCTGGAGATCGGCACCCTGGGCGGCTACAGCACCATCTGGCTGGCCCGTGCGCTCCCGGCCGACGGGCGGCTCGTCACGCTGGAGGTCGACGAGCGGTGCGCCGACGTCGCGGCCGCCAACATCGCCCGGGCCGGGCTGGACCACATCGTCGAGATCCGGCGCGGCCGCGCCGTCGACCTGCTGCCCGACCTCGCCGGCGAAGCCCCGTTCGACCTGGTCTTCATCGACGCGGACAAGCCGTCCAACCCCGCGTACCTGGAGTGGGCCCTCAGACTGACCCGGCCCGGCAGCGTCATCATCGGCGACAACGTCGTCCGCGACGGCGCCGTCGTCGACGGGGACAGTTCCGACCCGCGCGTCCAAGGCGTGCGCCGGTTCACCGAACTCATCGCCGAGCACCCGCGGTTGACCGCGACCGCCCTGCAGACCGTCGGCAGCAAGGGCTACGACGGGCTCATCATGGCCCTGGTCACCGACTGAGCCGCGGCGCGGACGCGGAGGGCCGCCTCCTGCACCGGGGCCGCGGCAACCAGTAGCCTCACCCGGATGACGGCACTTTCCCACCACAGCAACGGCCACATCGAGCAGCCCGGTCGAGACGGCGACACCGCGACCACGGAGGCCGATCCGCACGCCATCGGCCCCGTGCGGACCGAGTACGCCCCGGACCCCGACGGCGATCCCGACCCCGGCGAGATCGTGTGGACCTGGGTCCCCTTCGAGGAGAACGACGGACGCGGCAAGGACCGTCCCGTGCTGGTCGTGGCCCGGGAGGCGAGCGGACGGACCCTGCTCGCCGTCCAGCTGTCGAGCAAGCGGCACGACCACGACCGGGAGTGGGTGCCGATCGGGACGGGCCCGTGGGACAACGCCGGGCGCGAGTCCTGGGTGGACGTGGACCGGGTGCTGCGCGTACACGAGTCGGGGATGCGCCGCGAGGCCTGCGCGCTCGACCGCGGCCGCTTCGACCTGGTGGTGGACCGGCTTCGCGAGCGCTACGGCTGGCAATAGCGCTCGCGGGGCCGGGCGGTGGTCGGGTCCGCAGCCGCGGCCACCGTCCGGGACGGCCGCGTCCTCCCGTGCCCGTGGCCGGACCGTCCCGGCGATCTCCCGGTCGGCAGGACACCGCCTAGGGTGGGCCCGTACGCGGACACAGGGAGTAGCGGGCATGCGAATAGAACGACACAGGGTGAGCGAGGCCGCCCTGGCGGCGGTGCGCGAGGACTTCGCGAACCGGATGATCTCCGACGTGTACTCCCGGTCACGGGGCGGCAGGATCGACGCCTACGCCTGGTGGGAGATCACGCTGCAGTTCCTCGACGGTCTCGGTGCGTTCTCCGCGGTGACCCCGGACCTGGACACCCCGGAGGCCAAGGCGATCCTGGACGATGCGGCCGAAGCGGCCGCCGGCGCCGTGTCGTTCGCCGCCTACTACCCCAACGCGTACTTCCACGTGTTCCTCACCTACGTCAACCTCGGACTCGACTACGACGCCGATCCGGAGGGCAGCCCGCAGCCGGTCAGCGCCGCCCGCTGGATCGACGCGTTCTGCCTGGCGGTCCTCGCCGACAGGACCGAACGGCACGACGAGGCCTTCCACTTCGCCCGCAGGGCACCGCAGCGGGCCGGCGGGCCGGGGCTCCCGTCGGTGGAGCTGATCAACGGCCTGTTGGCGTACGTCAACGGGGACCTCGGGGACGAGGACCAGAAGTTCCCGCCCTCCCCGCAGCAGAAGCTCGACGCGCTGGACGCCGCGCTCGGGCGGGTCGCCGACCGGCGGGCCGGGGCCCGGGTCTCGGCCGACGAACCCGTGGCCGCCGAGGCGGCCGAAGCGGCCGACCCCGCCACCGGTGCGCTCCGCGCGCTCCGCGCCCTGGCCGCCCGGGACCGGGTGGCCTTCGGGGTCGAGCTGACCGCGCTGCTGCTGCCGTACTCCCGTCTGCGGGACCCGCGGGCCGAGCCGCGCACGCTGCTGCCCCTGCTGCCGCTGGCGCTGGCCGCGCTGGGCCACCGTCGCGAGGGCTGGCAGCCCCCCGTCGAATCGGGTTACCTGCCGCGGGCGCTGGTCACCGGCTTCGAGGCGCCGGCGCCTCGCGTGGGGCCGTACGGGCGCGAGCGACGTGCGGACGCCGTCGCCGCGCTGGCCGCGGGCCCGCTGGTCGTCGAGCGCCCTGAGATGCCGGAGGCCGCCGGGCACGCCGACCACGTGGTGCGCGAGCTGTACGAGGCCGTGCGCGCGGGGGGTGGGCCGGGGGGCTCCGCCCGGTCGGATCGCCCGCTCGGCCCCGGAAACTGGTCCGTGGCCGTGCAGCACGCCCTGATCACCGGCAACCGCGCGGAACTCGCCCCGCTCGTCCTCACCGGCCCCACCGCCCTGGAGCCGGACCGTTCCGCGTACGCCTCGTACCGGCAGGCCCTGCACGACTACCTGCGGGGGGAGGACCCGGAGCCCGCCACGGACCGGGCCGTCTCCGACGTGAAGCAGATCCGGGAGTGGGGGTTCGCCCCGTCACCGGCGGTGCTCTTCTCCCAGCTGGTGGAGGGTGACGAGGAGAGCTTCAACCTGGCCCTGGCCGACGCGTTGGAGGCCCATCGCGACTACCACTCGGTGGGCGACCGCCTCGTCGGCGCCGGGGCCGACGCCGCGGTCGACTTCGACATCCTGGCGCTGGCCTGCCACGCCCGCCGCCGGGGCTGGCGGATCCGGGTCCTGTCGGCGTATCTGCCGGAGATCCTGCTGGCGGCGGCGCAACCGTTCTGAGGGTTCCGGGCCGGGCCGCCCCCCGTCCCTGTCCTGTCCTGTTCGGCCCGGCCCGGAACCCAGGGGCACCCTGCCCGTCAGGCCGGGCTCGCGCCCCTCGACGCCGAGCCGGCCGACCGGACCTTTGTGAGGGTGACGGCCTCGGCCAGGTCGGCGTACGCGGAGCGATAGGTCCCCGCGGCGACGAAGAACATCGAGCGGTCCGTCAGGGCCCGGGCGAGGCGTGCCGGGTCGTCGGGCAGGCGACGGGCGAGCGCCACCCCGTCATCGAAGTGCGGCCCGAGCCTCTCCACGAACAGGTAGGGGTGGTCACCGTGCCGGGCGGCCACGCGTATGCCGATCCGGCGCTGGGTGTCGACCAGTTCGGGCAGTCGGCCGGCCTCGCGCAGTGCGGCCGCCTGCGCCTCGAGCCCTGGCAGGGCACCGAGAAAGGCATTCCGCGTGTCCCCCGACCATCCTCTTTCGGTTCCGAACGGCGGCATCGGCGACGCGGCGCTCGCAGCCGGTTCGTCGCCCCGTCCCGACAGGACGAACAGGGTGACCCACTCACCGCGGTAACCGCCGCTCTTCGAGTCGCCCCTCGACGCCAGCCGCTCCAGGACGGTCAGGGCCTCCCGCCGGGCGGCCGCGGCCTGCTCGGCGTGCCCGGCGGTCTCGCGCATCCGCGCGTGGTGGACCAGCGCCCAGGTGAGCATGGCCGTCGATGTGCGCTGCTCGTCGGCCAAGCGCCGTGCGACGTCGATGAGTTCACGGAACACGTCGGATGCCGCGTCGTGCAGGCCGGCGCCCTCCAGGTTCGCCGCCCACTCCAGCAGGGGCGAGAGGGACTGCTCCGATACGCCGCCGCTCCGGGCCGCTCTCTCGTTGAGCTCCGCCGCCTCCCGGAAGCGGCCTTCTTCGGCCAGGACGGTCGCGAGCCGCCCGCTCCAGCCCTCCTCGGCCAGTTCCTCGCAGACGGCCCGCCCTTCCCCGCGACGTCCGAGGGCGAACAGATCCCACTGGTACGTGGTCAACGCCCTGCTCAGCACTCTCTCCCGGGCCGGCGAACCGGCCTCGATCCTCCGGCCGACCTCGACCGCCTCGGCGGACAGGGCCAGGCGTACCGCCGGGTCCCGGCTGTCCATCGAGAGAAGCGCGTCGACCAGCTTCGGGGCGTACGCCTTCGGGTTCACCTCCGTCAGAACCCGGTACGCGTCGAGGAGTTCACCGCGTCCTGGTTGGCCGGACCCCAGCAACAGCACGCGCGCCCGAAGTACCGCGTCGTGATCGATCGTCCCCATGTTCCCCCTGTCTCCGAATGATCCGAGAAGCAGATTCTGGGAGTTGGGGGGCGGAACGGACAAGGCTCACGAACTGTGCGTTCCGTCCTAGGTGAAACGCCGCCGACCTGCCATGATGTACATGTCTTTACACCTGCGCCTCCTTCAACGCCTCTTTGGCGGAAGCCCTGTGGGCGAGGATCGAGCCGCTACGACCCGACCGGTTCCCCGCACGGGCCGAACCGACCGTGCTCTCGTACGGGTCGTCGCGGCCGTCTCCACGACGACTCACCAGGGCGCCGGGCCCTCGTCGTCGGTGAAGGTGCCGGTCGGACCGTCGGCGCCGATGGTGGCCATCCGGACGGCGGCCACCGCGCCTTCTCCGGGAGTTCGGTGGCCGCGGTGGCCGTTCAGGTCGGTGGCCACGTAACCGGGGCAGACCGCGTTGACCTTGATGCCGTCGGACAGCAGGTCACGGGCGTACTGCAGGGTCAGGGCCGTGAGCGCGGTCTTCGACGTGACGTACCCGGCGGAGATCGGGATCGGCGAGCCCTCGGTGCGCACCACGTCAGCGTTGATGCCCAGTGAGCCCACGGAACTGGACACGTTGACGATCCGCGGAGAGGCCGATCGGCGCAGCAGCGGAAGCATCGCGTTGGTGACGGCGATCACCCCGAAGTAGTTGGTCTCGAAGATGGCGCGCAGTACGTCGAGATCCGCCGTGCTGGGGCGCTGGTCGTCCGGGTCGCTGCCCGGAGGACCGCTGATGGCGGCGTTGTTGACCAGCGTGTCGAGCCTGCCGTAGCGGGCCTCGATCTCGGTGGCGGCCGCGGCAGCCGAGACCGGGTCCGTCAGGTCGAGCACGACCGAAGCCGCATCGACGCCGCTCTCGCGCAGCTCCGTGGCGGCCTTCCGGCCGAGCTCGGCATTGCGGGCACCGATCACGACGATGTGACCCAGGGCGCCCAGCTGGGCGGCGATCTGACGGCCGATGCCTTTGTTCGCGCCGGTCACCAGAGTGATCATGGTTTTGTTCATGGATCCAGCACAACACCGCACCGACCACGCCGGCCAACACCTGTCGCGTCTCGAACGATACCCTGCGGGTATGAATGTGCCGGAGACGCGGGAGCTCACCTACTTCGTCGCCGTCGCCGAGGAACTGCACTTCGGGCGCGCCGCACAGCGCTTGGGCATGGCGCAGCCGCCGTTGTCCCGCGCCATCGCCCAGTTGGAGCGGCGTATGGGCGTGCGGCTGCTGGAACGCACCACTCGGGCCGTGCGCCTCACCACCGCCGGCCAGGTCTTCCTGACGGAAAGCCGCAAAGCGCTGGACGCGGTCTCGGCATCGGTCCGGCGCGCGCAACGGGCGGGACGGCCCGATCCGAAGCTCACGTTGGCGATGAAGCCCAACGGGGACGGAGGGCTGCTGGAGTCGATCCTGCGGCGCTACCGCCTCGATTCCGATGCCGTCGACATCGAGGTGATCGTCTGCGGCATCGGGGAGCAGGCTCCGATGCTGCGCGACGGCAGGGCCGATGTCGCGTTCCTGACCGCGCCCTACGACGACGTCTCGGGATTCGACACCGAACGGCTCGTGGCCCAGGACCAGGTGGCCATGCTCCCCCGGGCCCATCGTCTCGCCGGCCGCGCCGCCTTGAACCTCGCCGATCTGGCCGGAGAGCGGCTCCCCCGATGGCCCGGTGACGACGCGGACGCCACCGATGACGGTCTTCCTCCGGTGCGTGACATCTCGCAGCTGATGCAGCTGGTGGCTCTGGGGCAGCTGGTCGCTGTCCTGCCCGAGTCGGTGCGCCGGCATGCCTGGCCCGACGTGGTGTGCGTGCCGCTGCTCGATGCGCCGCCCACCGCGGTGGTGGTGGCCTGGCCGGAGCGGACGACATCACGGGCGGTGGCCGCGCTGATCCGCGCCAGCGCGGAGGCGGCGGAGGCGGCGGAGGCTTCAGCGGCGGGCACACTGCCGCTACCAGGATGAGCACCGCGGCCAGGACCCCCTGATCTGGGCTCCCCAGCGTGCGGAGCGCACGTCGTATCAGTGCTTGGCCGTGGGCCGCTCCATGGGCGCTCGCCGGAGGATTGCCAGCTCGAAGGGGGTCAGCGGCGGCGCGTCCAGAACCGGCCGGCGCGGCCCTCGGGCGGCCGCCACCAGGACACGCAACCGGAACAGTTCACCAGCGCGCTTCCTCATGGTCATGACGTCCGTCAGGCTTTTCACCACGACGGCGCTGTCGGTCGCCGTGTAAGTGAGACGGGCAACGTAGCGTGCACCGATGCGGTCGACGATGTTCGGCTTCGCGCCGATCGAGTTCGGGTAGAAGCGATCCTGACCGACCGCCAGCAACCAGGCGTCCGCCGCCGGCCGCGCTATCCGTCGCTGGGCCTGCATTCCGAACCGCGAAGAGGGTACGGGCGTCGATTCGGCAACCGTTCGAAGAGCGAGAGCACCCAGTGCCGAAGCGGACATACCGTGCCCGTACACAGGGTTGAGGCTGGTCGCGGCGTCGCCCAGGACGACGAACCCGGCCGGGAGCCGGGCCCGGTCGTAGAAGCGGCGTCGGTTGGCCGTGCGGCCGTAGACCGCGATGTCGCTGATGGGCTCCGCACGAGCGAGCGCTTCGGCCACGAGGGGATGACGCGCCTCTCGCGCGAAGTCCTCGAACTGCTCTTCCTGAGCTGTGGGCTCACCCCCACGGGTCCCCGACAGGCTCACATGCCAGCGGCCGCCCCCGACGGAAATGATCGACGCCACTCGGCCGGGCTCGCCCCCTCGCGGGTCGGCCTGGATATGGATCACGGGCCAGTTCTCGTCGGCCCCTGCCGGAGCCTTGTAGAGACGGCTCGCGTAGCGGACGCCGGCATCCACCGTGATCTCCCGAACGCGAGGTCCGCCGATTTCCGCGAGCCAGGTAGGAGCCTTCGATCCCCGGCCGGTGGCATCGACCACAAGATCCGCCCGGACGGTCTCCGGCTCGTGATCCTCGTTGCGCACGCGCACCCCACCGACCCTCGCCGCGTTCCCCAGCAGGCCGATGACCTTCACGCCGCACCGTACGCGCACCGTCGGCAGGGCGAGCACACGCCTGCGCACGACCAGGTCGAACTCCTGACGCAGGGCGCCGATCAAGTAGTGCGTGGGCTCCCAGCTCCGCCGGAACCAGCCGGCCGGCGCGTAGCTGACCATCCCCGTGGGGACAGGAATGCGGCGCGCTCCCCCGTCGAGGCATTCCTGAATCACGCCCGGAAGCAACTGCTCCATGGCATCGGCCCCACCGGCCCACAGCATGTGGGCGTGATCGCCGTGGGGAAGCCTGGGCCGCGCCTTCGGTTCGTCGGGCAGTACGTCGTGATCGAGGATCAACACCTCATCCACATGGGACGCCAGCGCGGCGGCGGCGAGGGTACCGGACAGTCCACCGCCGAGCACGACGGCGCGGGTGGCATGAGAGGGGCGGGGCTGAGTCATCGGGGGCTGCTCTCTGCGACGACGGCGTGACGGCGAAAGCGCTGGACGACGTCGGACGACAGCGCGACGGACATGCGGACAAGGCCGGTGGGGGTGTGGGCGGAGGTGAGGGATTCGGTGTGATCGTTCATGTGCTCTTCCGGGTCGGTCGCAGCCGCCTGATGGTGTCTCCACACGGACACGGCGTGGGCCAGCGCGGCGGCGTCCGCGGTGGCGGCCGCCTCTTCGTCGGATCGGGACGACTCCGATGCGGCGACCAGAGCTTGCGAACGGACACGTGCGTCGATGTGCGGGCTCACGGTCAGGATGCCGTCGTGGATGTCGGCCTCGACCTGGACCAGCCGTATCGCGATGGGCGTGCGCATCGAGGGGCCGATGCTCATGCTGTGCTCGGAGGCGTCGCGCAGCTCCCGCCACAGGGGCCGCAGTTGATAGTAGCGACGCCACGGGGTCCAGAAGTACATGAAGCGTTGGGACAGGAGCGGCAGGATGAACCCCGCCCCGATGAGGAGTGCGGAGAAGGAGGCGAACGAAGCGGCGTAGGTGACGCTGAGGACGTCCCAGTTCCGGCCGCTCCAGTGGGCCCCTATGGCAGCGAACTTCAGTGCGTCGTACGCCAAGTTGAGCCCGTATCCGCCGACGATCAGCAGCAGGCCGGCCCGGAGTTCGCCGTGGACCTCTCGCGCCCAACGCCGGCACAGGATCGTCATCGTGATGGCCGCGGTGGTGTGCGCGACCAGATAGAGCAAGATCATTTCACGGATGTACGGGGTCGAGGCGTAGTACGTGTCCAGGTCCCGCAACCGCTCGACGCTCGCATCGCCGAGAAGGAACAGAGCATTGATCGCAACGATGACCACGGCGGTGGCGACGTAGCAGCGCCTGGACCAGCGCGCAGCCTTCTCGGCGTCCTCCGGTCCGCTGCTCCACCGGATGATGAGGCTGATGTTGGCGCCGGAGAACACGGTGAGGAGGCTGTAGACCAGTGGAGCCGCCGCGTTCGGGACGCCCGTCAGCCGGTTGAAGGCCGCGATGGACGGTACCGCGCAGCACCAGAACACCGCGGTGGAGACCACGAGCAACACCCATACGGATCGCAGGAGCTGATCGCGCGGGTTTCGGATCAACGCGGGCAGCTTGGCGCATGCCACCAGGAACAGAAGCGCCCCGGGTATGTAGAAGCTCAGGCCGCTGGGAGTGGTCACGACCGCTCACCGACCGAAGGACGAATCCGAGGTGCGGGACGCCGCTCCGGACGGCCGGATACGGCCACGGCCCTGCGGGGCGTTCGGCCGTGGAAGGGCCTGGGGACATTCATGTTGCTTCTTCCTGATTACGCAGCCACGGTGTGGCGGGCAAGGAGGCTGTACGGGCGTGCGACGCGGGCGATGCCCGGTGAGCCGGCCCCTAAGATCGGCGCGCCCAGGCCCCCTCGAGGGCGAGCCACCGCACCGAGGCCGGCCACTACGGTCCGCGCCGCGGCCAGGGTGAACCCGACCCCCGCGAGGGACGGCGAGCCGGACACGGCCCGGACCATGGGATCCCGCCACCGGCGAACCGGAACGGTCCCCTTGAGCGGGAACGTGCCCAGGAGAACCGCCGCAGGTATGGAGGAGTCGGAGCCCTCCATCAATCCCCCGACGCGCCGAGAGCGGATTGAATGCGCCTGGCAGTCCCGTTCAGGACCCGGGCAGTCGGGTCATGTTCCACATAGCGACGCAGCTCACTGCCGAGGCGGCGGCCGAAGGCCTCTGCCTCGGCCTCGTCACCGGGCACGGTGTGAGTCCGAGCGGCGACGCCGAGAACGGCCTGGCCGAGGTCCGCGGTATTCGGCTCGTCACGCAGAAGCCGGGTGGTCACTTGCGCCCCCATCACATGACTGCCGCAGTGCCCCCGCATCATGTGCCAGATCTCGTGCCCCAGGATGACCAGCGAGTGCAGCGGGCTCGTGTTCTTGACCACGACGATCACGTCATCCGTCTCACGATCCAGCCACAGGCCCGAGACGCTGCCGAACTCTCGCGGAAAGTCCCTCCGAAGGATACGAACGGGCCGCCCCCGCCGTACCGAGAGGTACGCGGCGATCCGCTCGAATAACTGCTCCGTATCCGAAGGCGCCGGTTCGCCCAGCCCCTTGGCGAGTTCCGTACACAGCGAGACCATCTCGTTTTCCAAACGCTGCTGCGCGCGCCGGCTCCTAGCGTTCCCCACCCGTGGCTCCTTGGCTCCGCGCGGTTCGGCGCGATCTCGGACATGCTCGCGATGTCGTGGTGGCAACCGTCACGATCATGCCTCTTCGTCGACGATGGAGGCGAGTAGCTCCTCCAGGACCTCGCGCTTCACCCGAGACGAAGAACCCCGGAAGGAAACGGCTCGCACCCGGTTTCCGTCGGCCCGCCGAAGCAGTGCTTCCTGCCTGTCCCGATCCGCCTGCAACTTCTCGTTGGCCTGCTGAAGCGCGGCCATGTGTACGTCCTGCAACTCGGCCACCCTCTCACCGAGGGCGCGATCGAGTGCCTGCGAGGGGGTCGCGGTCAGAAAGCCTCGGGGCACGCCGAAAAAGTCCTCGATCCTGGCCGCATGCTCGAGGCTCGGCTTCTTCCCGCCGTTCAGGAGCTGACCACTCCACTGAGGCGTCAGGCCGGCCCCATCCCCGATCTCCTTCTGGGAGTACGGCTTTCCGTCCGGACGAGGTCGGTGACTCCGCAGGAATTCAAGGCGCTGGTGAACCTGCCTGTGCAGATCCAACACCGGCATCTCTCGTCCGTGCAGCCCCATGGTGACCACCGAAAGCGGCAACCCGGTACTCAAGGCAAGAGGCTCCGGGTCGAGGGCTACGGACCAGTCGAGGTCGGCCTTCTCGATGAGGTCGTGAAGGCGCGCCAGGCTTTTCAGGTGAGGGCTGGCCTCGTCCGTCACGATCGCTCCCGGCAGTCGGTTCTCGGTCTTGTCGGTCTGGTCGCTGGAGGGTAGCGCCTGGCGTGTACGGCCACTGAATCAGACCAACGATCGTTTCACAACTGTCGCCACCATGCGGACCCTTCGGTGCCCGAGACGAGCGAGGCCGACACGGGAGGGCCTCGACACCAGCGCCAACACCGCTCCCCCACAGCGGACTTCTCGACTCAGCCCGACCACGCGCACCGGCGCGGAGAGCCGCGCCGCGACCGGTTGACGAAACGATCGTTGAACTGGTGCGAGTCGATCGTTTCAACGATACGTTCCGCGAGGTGAAGGGCAGGCCGCGTCCAGGTAGAGGTCGTCGCTGTACGCGTGGACGAAGTCGCCGTAGCCGCGCTCGATGGTGCCCACCCGGCGGCCCACGCGTTCACCTGCGGCAACGCGCCTTGCTCAGATCACCCACAGCGGTCGATCATTCACACATGAGACCCGAAGTCCAGGCGTTCGTCGCCGACGGCAAACTCCCCGACCGGGACTCCGACGACCAGGAGGAACTCGAGCGCCGATGCGATCGACTCGAAGCCATCTCCGCGCCCGTCACAGCCGATGAGGCGCATGCCTTGGCTGCCTGTTTCGGCCCCGACGACTGCTACGGCGTGGCCTGGTCGCTCCTGCACCTGATCGAGACCGGCCCGGGGCCCCTGCCGCCCGTGCCGCCACCGGAAGCCCACGCCACCGAATGGCATCACACGCTCTGGAGCCGCTGGGGAGACGAGGACCTCGCATGAGGACTTGACGCGCCAGACCCCAGAGATGTCCGTGCGGCCCCCTTCGCCGGGGTGAGCCCGCGGCCGGCTCTTCGACGAGCCGGCGTCGGTTCTTCGGCAGCCTTCCGCGACCCTTCAGGCCGGGAAGGCCCTGGCGAAGGCCTCGCGGGTGGTGGGGTCGCGGTCGAGGATGCCGAACACGACCCGCTCGAAGACCCCGGCGAACCGGTCCGCCAGCAGGCCCCGGAAGGCTTCGGCGACCTGCTCCGGGTCGTTCCGGAACACCCCGCAGCCCCACGCACCCAGCACCAGCCGCCGGTATCCGTGCAGCGCCGCCACCTCCAGCACCAGCTCGGCGCGCCGGGCCAGCGCCGCCGGGATCTCGGCGGTCCGCTCCGGCTCCTGCCGGCGGATCGTGCCCGCGTTCGGCGCCGGGGAGGTGAGGAAGCCGACCCGGAAGGGGGTCTCCAGCAGCCCGCCGCGATCGTCGCGGAAAACCGGGACCCCGGGGGAGTGAATCACCCGGTCGGTGTAGAACGTGCTGCGTTCCGCGCGGTGGATCTCGTAGTACTCCGGGGCCTCGAGCAGGGTCTCGTACAGGGCCGAGGCGCGGCACAGCGCCTCCTCCTGGGCCTTGGCCCCGCGGACGTAGCCGCCCCCGGGATTACGGGCCGAGGCGAAGTTCAGGACCGCGACGGGCGACGGGTCCGGCCGGTCCGGGGTGGGGGTGGCGAGCCTGCGGGCGGCGACCGTGCTGCTCTCCCCGGTGACCTCGACGACGGTCGCGCCGCCGCCGGAGGCAATCGTTTCATCTGGAATGACTCGGTTTGGTCCATATATCCTGGTTCCGGCCTTGGCTTCCGCCAGGGCGGCGGCCAGGGAAACCTGCCGTCCCGTCCGCGTCCGGTACCCACCGGCCGCCAGGATCTCCGCGTTCTCCCGCGCGATCTCGCGCAATCTGCTGCTCACGCCGCCATCCTCCGCACCGCGATTCCCGGCGGCAAAGGAATTTGTGCCCCGAGGAGGGGTAGGCACGGGTGATGTCACGACCGACGACAGGAGACGAGGACCCGGTATGTCCCAGGACCCGACCGCTCCCCCACCCACGTCCGGCCCGCCCCCCGTGCCCTCGATCAGCGAGACGCAGGCCGAGGACCTGATCCACGGCATCTGTTTCAAGACCGGCCCGCCCCGCCTCCTCGGCGCCGAGCTCGAATGGCTGGTCCTGGACGCCGAGCGCCCCGACCGGCCTGTGCCGCCCGAGCGGCTACGGGCCGCCCACACCGCGGCCCGGGCACTTCCCCTGCACTCCCGGGTGACCGTCGAACCCGGCGGGCAGCTCGAACTCAGCTCGGCCCCCGCCACCTCCCTCACGGGCTGCGTCGACGACCTGCAGGACGACCTCACCGCCGTACGCGCCGCCCTGCTGACCCAGGGCCTGGTCCTGCGCGGCCTCGGCCGCGATCCCCGCCTCCCGTACCGCCGGCTGCTGAACAGCCCGCGCTACGACGCGATGGAGGCCTACTTCGACCGGACCGGACCGGCCGGGCGCGCCATGATGTGCGCCTCCGCCTCCGTGCAGGTCTGTGTGGACGCCGGGTACGAGGAGCCGGGCGTGCTCGGCCACGGCCGGCGCTGGCGCCTCGCGCACCTGCTGGGCGCGGTCCTGGTGGCCGCCTTCGCCAACTCCCCCGCGCACGAGGGCCCGTACGCCGGTTGGCGCTGTGCGCGCCAGGGGATCTGGAGCGACCTGGACACCCGGCGCGCGCTCGCCCCACCGCTGGACGCGGAACCCCGCGGCGGCTGGACCCGGCAGGCCCTGGACACCGAGGTGATGTGCGTACGGTCCTACGAGGGCGACGGCTCGTGGGAGGCTCCGCCCGGTACGACCTTCCGCGACTGGCTGCGCACGGGAGGGCACTCCGGGCTGCGCGCGCCCACCGCCGAGGACCTGGACTACCACCTGACCACGCTCTTCCCGCCGGTCCGGCCCCGTGGTCACCTGGAGCTGCGGATGATCGACGCACAGTCCGGCGACGACGGCTGGCTGGTGCCGGTGGCCGTCGTGCACGCGCTGTTCGACGATCCGGAGGCCACCGAGACCGCATACCGGGTGGCCAAGGCCCTGGCCGACTCCTACGGCACCCGGCCGGCGCCCCGCAATCCGCTCTGGCGGTCGGCGGCCCGGCACGGTCTCGCCGATCCGGAACTGCGGGCGTCCGCGAAGGCCTGTTTCCGGGCGGTCGCGGAGGCGCTGCCCCGGCTCGGCGCGAGCACACACGTCCGCGACACGGTCGGTGCCTTCACCGAACGCTACGTACTGCGCGGCCGATGTCCGGCCGACGACGCGTCCACGCAGGTGCTCACCGGAAAAGAGGTCCGCCGATGACCACCGGATCACCCTCCGCCCGCGAGTCCACGCCCGAGTCCGCTCCCGACTCCGCCTCCCGACTGCGGGAGCGGGCGGCCGCCGCCCTGACCGCGGCACGCATACGCACCGCCGGCCTCACCGACGCCGTGACCGACGCGGACCTCGTCGCCCAGCACTCCCCGCTCATGTCACCGCTGGTCTGGGACCTGGCGCACATCGGGAACCAGGAGGAGCTCTGGCTGCTCCAGCGCGTCGCCGGCCGCGCGTCGATGCGCCCCGAGATCGAGCCCCTCTACGACGCCTTCCAGCACCCCCGCGCCGAACGGCCCAAGCTGCCGCTGCTGGGGCCCGTCGAGGCCCGCCGCTACGCGTCCGAGGTACGCGGCCGGGTCTTCGACCTGTTGGAGAAGACGCCGCTGGAGGGCAGCACGCTCCTCGACGACGGCTTCGCCTTCGGGATGATCGCCCAGCACGAGCAGCAGCACGACGAGACCATGCTGATCACCCACCAGCTACGGCGGGGCGCTCCCGTGCTGACCGCCCCGGATCCGGACGGCCCCTACGATCCTCCGCTCGCGGCGGAAGTCCTGGTCCCCGGGGGGCCGTTCACCATGGGCACCAGCGCCGAGCCCTGGTCGTTGGACAACGAACGTCCGTCGCACGTGCGGGACACCGCGCCCTTCTGGATCGACACCGTGCCGGTGACCAACGCCGCGTACCTGGCGTTCATCGCCGACGGCGGCTACCGCGATCCGCGCTGGTGGGCGGCCGCGGGTTGGGAGCAGATCCGTGAGCACTCCATCGAGGCGCCGCTGTTCTGGCACCAGGAGGCCGGCCAGTGGCTGCGCCGCCGCTTCGGGGTGATCGAGCCGGTGCCGGACGAGGAACCGGTCCTGCACGTCAGCTGGTACGAGGCGGACGCCTACGCCCGCTGGGCGGGACGGCGGCTGCCCACCGAGACGGAATGGGAGAAGGCCGCCCGGCACGACCCGGCGACCGGACGCTCCACCCGCTACCCGTGGGGCGACGCCGACCCGACGCCCGCACACGCCAACCTCGGACAGCGGCACCTGCGCCCGGCGCGCGTCGGCAGCTACCCGGCCGGGGCCTCCCCGCTCGGGGTGCGCCAGCTGATCGGCGACGTGTGGGAGTGGACCTCCTCCGACTTCCTGCCCTACCCGGGCTTCCGGGCCTTCCCGTACCGGGAGTACTCGGAGGTGTTCTTCGGCCCGGAGCACAAGGTGCTGCGCGGCGGCTCCTTCGCCGTGGACCCGGTGGCCTGCCGGGGCACCTTCCGCAACTGGGACCTTCCGGTGCGACGGCAGATCTTCGCCGGCTTCCGGACCGCGAGGGACGTCTGATGTGCCGTCATCTCGCTTACCTGGGCCCGGCGGTGGCACTCGGGGAGCTGCTGAGCGAGCCGGGACACTCACTGGTGCGCCAGTCCTGGGAGCCGCTCCGCCAACGGTCCGGGACGGTCAACGCCGACGGCTTCGGCATCGGCTGGTACGCGGACGGCGACCCGGTGCCCGCCCGCTACCGGCGCTCCGGGCCCATCTGGGGCGACCTGACCTTCACCGATCTCGCCCGGGTGGTCCGCAGCGGGGCCGTGCTGGCCGCCGTACGCGACGCCACGGATCCCGGGGCCGACGGGGAGGCGGCGGCCGCCCCGTTCGCGGACGGGCCGTGGCTGTTCAGCCACAACGGCGCGGTGCGCGGCTGGCCGGAGTCCGCCGCCCCGCTCGCCGCCGGGCTGCCGCCGGCGGCGCTGCTCCGGCTGGCCGCGCGCACGGACTCGGCGCTGGTCTGGGCGCTGGTCCTGCACCGACTGCGGGCCGGGGACGACCTGGGCACGGCGCTCGCCGAGCCGGTCCGGGAGCTGGCCTCGGCCGCTCCCGGCTCCCGGTTGAACCTGCTGCTCACGGACGGCGTCTCGATCGCCGCGACGGCCTGGGGCGATTCGCTCTGGTACCTGGCCGACGCGGAGCGGCGGCGCACCGTGGTGGCCTCCGAGCCGTACGACGACGACACCCGGTGGCGCGAAGTGCCCGACCGGACCCTCCTGACCGCCACCCGCACCAGGGTCGAACTGACCCCGCTCAAGGAGAACTCCCTGTGAACGACTTTCGGTTGACCCGGACACTCGACGAGCACGCCGCGGAGTCGGCCTTGCGTACGGATGTCCTGCACGGGCTGACGCAGACGCCGAAGGTGCTGCCTCCCAAGTGGTTCTACGACGCGCGGGGCAGTGAGCTCTTCGAGGAGATCACCCGCTTGTCCGAGTACTACCCGACGCGCGCGGAGCGGGAGATCCTGCTGGAGCGGGCGCGGGAGATCGCCGGCGAGAGCGGCGCCCGCACCCTGGTGGAGCTGGGTTCCGGGTCCTCGGAGAAGACCCGGCACCTCATCGAGGCGATGCCCGCGCTGGACACGTACGTGCCGGTGGACGTGAGCGAGAGCGCGCTGCGGGGGGCGGCCGAGACGCTGCTTGCGGAGCACCCGGGGTTGCGGGTGCACGCCCTGCTGGCCGACTTCACGCGCGCGCTGCGGTTGCCGGACTCCCCCGGGCCCCGGCTGGTGGTGTTCCTGGGCGGCACGATCGGGAATCTGCTGCCGCCGGAGCGGGCGGTGTTCCTGGCGTCGGTCCGGGCGATGCTGTCGCCCGGGGACGCGCTGCTGATGGGGACGGACCTGGTGAAGGACGAGGCCGTGCTGGTGGCGGCGTACGACGACGCGCGGGGGGTGACCGCCGAGTTCAACAAGAACGTGCTGGCGGTCGTCAACCGGGAACTGGGGGCGGACTTCCACACGGCCGACTTCGCGCACGTGGCGGTGTGGAACAAGGAGCAGGAATGGATCGAGATGCGGCTGCGGGCCCGCTCGGACCTGGTGGTGAAGATCAGGGCGCTGGATCTGGTGGTGCCGTTCGCGGCGGGCGAGGAGATCCTGACGGAGGTCTCAGCGAAGTTCCGTCAGGAGGGCGTGCGCAAGGAGCTGGCCGCGGCCGGGCTGGAGCTGACCCAGTGGTGGACGGACGCGGGGGGCCGGTTCGCGCTGTCCCTGTCGGTCGCCGACGGCCTGCCCGGCTGAGTGGGAATGCCCGGTAGCGGGTTCGGGGTGATGACCGCGGCTGTGATCGCGGATCCGGCGACCGCCCGCTGAGCCGCCGCCGCGAGGTCCCGCCGGTGCGCGTACCGGCCCGGCGGGATCCGCGGCAGCAGCCTGACCTCGGCCCGCACCCCGCGGGCCCGGGCGATCCGCCACAGCGAGGCGGTCAGCGGGTCGTCCCCGACGAAGGCGGGCGCCCCGGCCGGCTGCCCGTCGCACCGCAGATACGTGAGGCGCAGGGGCTGTACGGGGACCCGCGCGTCCAGGGCCGCCTGGAAGGCGGCCCGGCGGAAGGTGCCCTGGGCGCGCCCGCACCAGGTGGAGCCCTCGGGGAAGACGGTGACCCGGTCCCCGGCCAGCAGGGCTCCGGTGAGGGTCCCCACGGTGGCGGGCAGGGCGCGGATCCGGTCGCGCTCGATGAACAGGGTGCCGGCCTGTCCGGCGAGGCGCCCGAGCACCGGCCAGGCCCGGATGTCGCTCTTGGCGAGCATCCGGCAGGGCAGGACGGCGGCCACCAGGGGGATGTCCAGCCAGGAGATGTGGTTGGCGACCAGGAGCCGGCCGCCGCCCGGCCCCGGGCTGCCGTGGACGGTGATCCGTATCCCGAAGGCCCGTACGAGCGCGGCCGACCAGGCCCGTACCACCGTGTGCCGGGGGCCGGCCGGCAGCAGCCGGACCGGCGGGGCGCCCAGGATCCCCAGCAGGATCAGCGCGACGGCGGCGCCGAGTCTGAGCACCGCCCGGGGCACGCTCGCGGTGTCCCCCTCGTGGCCGGCGCAGGCCTCGGGGGTGCACGGCGAGGTGGGCAGCCAGACGCTCATGCGCCCGGGACGAGCGAGCGGAAGTGCTTCAGGTAGCGCGGGTTGGTCCGGCGCAGGGAGAGCAGCACGTACAGGTCGGCGCAGCCGAACTCGGCGTCGAGGGCGGGCTCTCCGCACACCCAGGCGCCGAGGCGGAGGTAGCCGCGCAGCAGCGGGGGCAGCTCCATGCGGTCGGGGAAGGTGATGCCCTCGGGGCTCCAGGGGAGGTGGGGGGTGACCCGGTACTCCTCGGGGGCGAGGCTGCGGGTCAGGGCGGTCTCCCGGGTGGCGGCGGCCAGGACCCCGCCGTCGGCGAGCGGGATCGAGCAGCAGCCGGCGAGCCAGTTGTGTCCGGTGCGGTCCATGTAGTGGGCGAGGCCGGCCCAGATGAGGGCGATGACGGCGCCGTTGCGGTGGTCGGGGTGGACGCAGGAGCGGCCCACCTCGACGAGGTCGGGGCGGATGGGGGCGAGGGCCGAGAGGTCGAACTCCCCCTCGGAGTAGAGGCGGCCGGCGATGGCGGCGCGCTCCGGGGGCAGCAGCCGGTAGGTGCCGACGACCTGCTCGGTCTCCTCGTCGATGACGAGGAGGTGGTCGCAGTACGCGTCGAAGGCGTCGGCGTCGAGGCCGGGCTCGGGCCCGTCCAGGCGGGCGCCGAGCTCGCCGGCGAAGACCTGGTGGCGCAGGCGCTGGGCGGCGCGCACCTCGTCCTCGTCACGGGCGAGGCGGACGGCGTAGCGCGGTCCTTCGGACGGCGCGGCGGGCGCCGCGACGTGGGCCCTGACGGGGGTGAGGCGGGCGGCCGGCACGGGCGTCGTCGCGGTCGCGGGGGCCGGCGCCGAGGCGGGGAGGGGGGACGGGGACAGGGGTGCGATGGTCATGGCGGCTCCTGATCCGGGCACGGAGGGCCAGGCCCGCAGGTGCGTGGCCTGGCTCCTTTACTTCTTCCGTGACCGGCTGGATTCGACATGACCGCTCAGCGGCCCTCGGATGTGCGGACGCTGAACTCGGCGGTGCCCCCGTTTCGGCGGCGGCTCCGCTCCGGCTCAGGGGCGGCTCAGCGGTCGGAGCTGAGCACCTTGCCGATCTCCCCGGAGGCGGCCTTGGCGGCCTGCTTGGGGTCCCGGCCCGTGAGCACGGCGGTCATGAAGGGCTTGATCGGGTTCTTCGCCTCGACCTCGGCCCAGCGGGCGGAGGTCGGGGTGGCCCGGCCCTGGGCGGCGCCGGGAGCCATGTTGGCCGCGCCCTCGTTCCCGTCGACGACATGGGCGAGGGTGGTCTTGTTGGGCACGTAGCTCATCGTGCGGGCGAGTTCGGTCTGCCACTTCTCGCTGACGAGGGCCGTGATCACGTCCACGGCACCCTTCCGCTGTCCGGTCCGCGCCGGGATGATCAGGTCGGAGCCTCCGGTGAAGACGGCACCCGCCTTGTCGGAGGTCTTGCCGGGGATCGGGAAGAAGCCGAGCTTGCCCTTCAGGGCCGGGTTGGCGGCCTCGATCTCGGCGGCCTGGCCGGGCGGGGCGATGATCTGGGCGACCTGGCCGCGAGCGAAGACCTGGGACTGCGGAGGCGTCTCCTCGTCGGCGTCCTTGGGCCCGTCGCCGAGGGCCTGGAGCTGCTTGTAGAAGTCCATGCCGGCCAGGGCCTTGTCGTCGTCGAGGGCGCCGACCCATTTGCCGTTGGTCTCGACGGCGAGTTCGCCGCCCTCGTCCCAGATGAAGCCGGCGAGGACGTACCAGTTCTGGCCCGCGAGGTAGATGCCCTGCTGGTCGCCCTTGTCGAGCTTCTGGGTGGCCTGGATCCACTCCTGGCGGTTCTTGGGCGGGGTCTTGATCCCGGCGGTCGCGAAGAGGTCCTTGTGGTAGATGACCACCCGGTTGGCCGCGTACCAGGGAACTCCGTACTGGGCGCCGTTGATGGTTCCCGGTTCGGCGAGGCCCTTGAGCCAGTCCTTGCTGCCCCATTCGCGCAGGCCTTCGAGGGTGAGCTCCTCCAGGCCGCCGGTCTCGATGTACGTGGCGACCTGGGTGTTGCCGACCTCGATGACGTCGGCGCTCTCCTTGCTCGTGCCGTCGAGGACGGCGTTGACCTTGTCGCCGATGCCCGTCCACTCCTGGATCCTGACGTCCAGGTCGATGCCCGGGTGTTCCGTCTCGAACGCCGCGGTGAATTTACCGATGAAGTCCTCCGAGGCGCTGCCCTTCATCAGCCAGAGCGTCACCTTCCGCGACCCGTCGGCCGGGTCGGCCGACTGGCCGCAGCCCGTGAGGGCGGTCGCGGCCGCGAGGGCTGTGCACACGGCGATGAATCGCGTCTTCAAGAGGGCCACCTTCTGGGCTCGGACTCAGATGGCTCGAAATTGGCATAGACCAATAGGCCGGTCAAGGGCCTTTCGCTCGGGACTGTTCGCTCAAAGTTCGCGCACCCGGACTTACTGGGGCACCGTAGAACCAGGCAAAAGCCACCCACTGTCGGGAGACTCCATGTCCAATCACACGTACCGGGTGACCGAGATCGTCGGCACCTCCCACGAGGGCATCGATCAGGCCATCCGCAACGGGATCGCCCGGGCGGGCCAGACCGTACGGAATCTGGACTGGTTCGAGGTGGTTCAGGTACGCGGCCACATCGAGAACGGGGAGATCGCCCACTACCAGGTGGGGCTCAAGGTCGGCTTCCGTCTCGACGGCGAGGACTGAGCCCCGGCGGCGGGCTCGCCCCCGGGGGTCTCCGGGGGCGAGCCCGCCGCCGGACCCCCAGGACCCGCCGGATCCGCCGAACCTCCGGATCCCCCGGCTCCGGGTCGGTCCCCCGATCAGGTCCTGCCGTCGACCTCCTGGGCCGACTCCAGCTCCGGCGCGTCCGCCGCCCAGTCGGCGAGCACCACCCGGAATCCGGCGGCGCGCGCGGCCTGACAGACGAGCTCGTCGTCGTCGACGAGCATCCGCACCTCCCGGCCCCCGGGAGATCCGCCGCAGCACCTCCAGCTTGGTGGTGCGGGCCGGCCGTCGGTCCTGGTTGCCGCGCATGAACAACCGCCCCGCGGGCAGATCGTGGCGGGCCAGCCAGTCGAGCGTGTCCGCGCGGCACCGCTCGGGCCGCCCGGTCAGGTACACCACCTCGCAGTCGGCCGAGCTCTCCACCGCCAGCGCCACCCCGCGCACGAGCGGCGGATCGGCCGGGGCGGCGGCGAAGAACCCGCTCCAGTCCCGGGGCCGGCCCTCCAGGAAGTGCTGACGGTGGTCGGTGTCCGCCAGGGTGTTGTCGAGGTCGAAGACGGCCAACGGCCGCGTGGTGTGCTCACTCATGCCGCCAGCGTAGGAGAGCCGTCCGGGGAATCCTCACGGCCGCCGGGCGTTGAGTCCTGTGTGATCCGAAAACTCTCGATACTCGACCGGTCGCGCACCCGCCAGGGCCACCCGGCCCCGCAGGCCCTGCGCGACACCGTGGAACTGGCCCGGACGGCCGAGGACCTCGGCTACCACCGGTTCTGGGTCTCGGAGCACCACAGCGTGCCCGGTGTCGCGGGCTCGGCTCCGACGGTGCTGGCCGCCGCCGTCGCCGGAGCCACGCACCGGATCCGGGTCGGCACCGGCGGGGTCATGCTGCCCAACCACCAGCCGATGGTGGTCGCCGAGCAGTTCGGGGTCCTGGAGTCGCTGTTCCCCGGCCGGATCGACATGGGCCTCGGCCGTTCGGTCGGCTTCACGGGCGGCATCCGGCGGGCGTTGGGCCGTGACACCGGGGACGCCGACCGCTTCGAGGAGCAGCTGGCCGAACTGCTGGGCTGGCTCGACGGCACCCAGCGGGCCCACCCCGAGGTGCACGCCCACCCCGCCGAAGGGCTGCGGATCCCGACCTTCGTCCTGGCCACCGGCGAGGGCGCCGGGATCGCCGCCCGGGCCGGGCTGCCGCTGGTGGTGGGCGACCTGCGGGCCCGCGACCGGGTGAGCGGGATCGTCGATGCGTACCGCAAGGAGTTCCGGCCCTCCGCCGGGGGCAGCGAGCCGTACGTCGTGGTCTCCGGGACCGTGGCGGTCGCCGCCACCCCGGAGGAGGCCCGCCGCATCCTGGTCCCGGAGGCCTGGGCCCTGGCGCACTCCCGCACCCGCGGCAGCTTCCCGCCGCTGCGCCCGGCCGAGGAGATCGAGGCGCTGCGGATGACCCCGAAGGAGCGCGAGCTCTACGAGGGCGCCCTGGCCGGCCACATCCACGGCACGGAGGACCAGGTGGCGGCCGAGCTGGCCGAGGTCGCGGAACGGACCGGCGCGGACGAACTGCTGGTCACCACCTCCACGTACGACCGCGCGGCGCTCCTGGACTCAGCCGCGCGGCTCGCCCGGATCGCGGGCCTCTGAAGGCGAGCCTTCGAACCGAGCCGTCAGGACGAGCCTTTAAAATAGGACGAATGCACCAGGCCGCCGGTACCCCCACCCCTCCCCCCATGCCCCTCGACGCCTACGTACGGGTCCGGGGCGCCCGGGAGCACAATCTGCGCGGCGTCGACGTGGACATCCCGCGCGACGCGCTGACCGTGTTCACCGGGGTCTCCGGCTCCGGGAAGAGCTCGCTCGCCTTCGGCACGCTCTACGCCGAGGCCCAGCGCCGGTACTTCGAGTCCGTGGCCCCGTACGCCCGGCGGCTGATCCATCAGATCGGCGCGCCGAAGGTGGACTCCGTCACCGGGTTGCCGCCGGCCGTCTCGCTGGAGCAACGGCGCTCCTCCCCCGGCTCGCGCTCCTCGTTCGGCACGGTGACCCTGCTGTCCAACTCCCTGCGGATGCTGTACTCCCGGGCCGGAACCTATCCGCCGGGTGCGCAGCGGCTCGACTCCGACTCCTTCTCGCCCAACACCGCCGCCGGGGCCTGCCCTTCCTGCCACGGACTCGGCCGGATCCACCGCACGAGCGAGGAACTCCTGGTCCCCGACCCGGGGCTGTCGATCCGTCAGGGTGCCATCGCCGCCTGGCCGGGCGCCTGGCAGGGCAAGAACCTCCGGGACATCCTGGACACGCTCGGCCACGACGTGGACCGACCTTGGCGGGAGCTGCCCGCGAAGGACCGCGAGTGGATCCTGTTCACCGAGGAACAGCCGGTGGTGACCGTGCACCCGGTGCGGGAGGCCGAGCGGATCCAACGGCCCTACCAGGGGACGTACATGAGCGCCCACCGCTATGTCATGCGGACCTTCGCCGACAGCAAGAGCGCCACCCTGCGGGCCCGCGCCGAGAAGTTCCTCGCCGACTCGCCGTGCCCGGTGTGCGAGGGGCGGCGGCTGCGTCCGGAGGCCCTCGCCGTGACCTTCGCCGGGCGGACCATCGCGGAGCTGGCGGCGCTGGCGCTGACCGACCTGGACGCCGTACTGGCCTCCGCACCCGCCTCCGACCCGTCGGCCGGGGAGGCGGCCCGGGTACTGGCCGCGGACCTGCGCTCCCGGATCGGGCCGGTCACGGAGCTGGGGCTCGGCTATCTGAGCCTGGACCGGACCGCGCCGACCCTGTCCGCGGGCGAGTTGCAGCGGCTGCGGCTGGCCACGCAGCTGCGATCGGGCCTCTTCGGGGTCGTGTACGTCCTGGACGAGCCGTCGGCGGGGCTGCACCCGGCCGACACCGAGGCGCTGCTGGGCGTACTGGACCGGCTGAAGGCGGCCGGGAACACGGTCTTCGTCGTGGAACACCATCTCGATGTGGTGCGGCACGCGGACTGGCTGGTGGACGTGGGCCCGCTGGCCGGGGAGCACGGCGGGCAGGTGCTGCACAGCGGTCCGCCGCGGGACCTGGCCGGGGTGGCGGGATCGGCGACGGCCCGGCACCTGTTCGCGGCGCGAGAGCCGGCCGCCGCGCCGCGGCAGGTGCGCCCGGCGACCGGGGCGATCCGACTGACGGGGGTGGACCGGCACAACCTGCGCGAGCTGGAGGCGGAGTTCCCGCTCGGGGTGTTCACGGCCGTGACCGGGGTGTCGGGGTCGGGCAAGTCCACGCTGGTGGGGCAGGTGCTGGCGCGGGAGGTCGGCGAACGGCTCGCCGAGGCGGACTTCCCCGTGCGGCGGCTGGTCGAGGTGGACCAGAAGCCGATCGGCCGGACGCCTCGGTCCAACCTGGCCACGTACACCGGACTGTTCGACGTGGTGCGCAAGCTGTTCACGGCGTCCGCGGAGGCGCGGGCCCGCGGCTGGAAGGCCGGCAGGTTCTCCTTCAACGTGCCGGGCGGCCGGTGCGAGACCTGTCAGGGCGAGGGCTTCGTCTCGGTGGAGCTGATGTTCCTGCCGAGTACGTACGCCCCGTGCCCCGAGTGCGCGGGGGCCCGGTACAACGCCGAGACCCTGGAGGTCCGGTACGAGGGCCTGAACATCGCGGAGGTGCTGGGCCTGACGGTGGAGTCGGCGGCGGCGTTCTTCGCGGAGGTGCCGGCGGCGGCCCGCAGCCTGCGGGCACTGGAGCAGATCGGGCTGGGCTACCTGCGGCTGGGGCAGCCGGCCACCGAGCTGTCGGGCGGCGAGGCACAGCGGATCAAACTGGCGACGGAGCTCCAGCGGCTGCGCCGGGACCACACCCTGTACCTGCTGGACGAGCCGACGACCGGGCTGCATCCGGCCGATGTCCGGGTGCTGCTGCGGCAGTTGCACGGGCTGGTGGACGCCGGGCACTCGGTGGTGGTCGTGGAGCACGACATGGAGGTGGTCGCGGGCGCGGACTGGGTCATCGACCTGGGCCCGGGCGGCGGCACGGCGGGCGGCCGGGTGGTCGCCGCGGGTACGCCGTCACAGGTGGCGTCGGCGACGGGCAGCCGTACGGCCCCGTACCTGGCGCGGGCCCTCGGGGCCGGTCACATGGGGTGACCACGGGCGTCGCCGACGCCGGCCGGTGTCGCGGGCCGGGGCCGGAGGTCCGCCGCCGCGGTTGCCGAGGCGGCGCCCGGCGCGAACCGCGCCGGGAAGATGCACGGCACGGACGTTCGAACTCCGTGTGGCCGCCGCGTCGGGCGCCGCCGACCCGTGCCGAGTTGGTTGGATGCGGGTATGAGTCGAGTCCACTGGCTGTTCGGCGACCAGCTCGGCCCGCATTTCACGGCGACCGCCGCCGGCGGGACACCGCGCGGCACCCGGTGGCTGCTGATCGAGTCCCGGTCCGTCTTCCGCCGCCGCCGGTTCCACCGGGCCAAGGCCCATCTGGTCCTCAGCGCCATGCGCCACCGGGCGGCAGACCTCGGGGCGAGCGCGCGGTACGTCGCGGCGGAGAGCTACCGGGAGGGCCTCGTACGGGCCGTGGGCGACGCACCCGTATCGGTGCACCACCCGACCTCCCGGGCCGCCCTCGCCCTCGTGTCCTCGCTGCCTCAGGTCACGGTCCACCCGGCCCGCGGGTTCCTCGTGAGCCACCGGGAGTTCACGGACTGGGCCGCACGGCAGAAGGGCAGCCGGCTGCTCCAGGAGAACCTGTACGAACACACTCGGCGTACCCACGACATCCTGATGGACGGCGACGGACCGGCGGGCGGCCGCTGGAACCTGGACCACGACAACCGCGAACCCCCGCCCCGCGGCCGGGACACCCTCGGCGCGCCGCCCCCGTACCGGCCCCGCGAGGACGAGATCGACGAAGGAGTCCGCCGGGACCTGGATCGCTGGGAACGCGAGGACGGGATCACCTTCGTGGGCCGCGACGGCCCACGGTTGTTCCCGGCGAGCCGCCGCGAGGCACTGGCCGCGCTCGACCACTTCGTCACGCACCGCCTGGCCGGTTTCGGCGCGTACGAGGACGCCATGCTGGCCGGGGACCCCGTGATGAGTCACAGCCTGCTGTCCTCCTCCCTGAACCTCGGGCTCCTCGACCCCTGGGAATGCGTGAGCCGCGCCGAGGAGGCCCGGCGGGCCGGACACGTGCCCCTCAACAGCGCCGAGGGTTTCATCCGCCAGGTGTGCGGGTGGCGCGAGTACGTATGGGGCCTCTACTGGCACCTCGGCGAGGACTACCGGCACCGCAACGACCTGCGCCACACCGCGTCCGTGCCCACGTGGTTCGCGGAGCTGGACGCGGACGCGCCCGCGGCCCGCTGCCTGTCCACCGTGCTGGCGCAGGTCCGGGACACGGGGTGGACGCACCACATCCCCCGCCTGATGGTCCTCGGCAGCCATGCCCTGCAACGGGGCTGGGAACCGGCGCAGGTGACGGACTGGTTCCACCGGTGCTTCGTGGACGGCTACGACTGGGTGATGCTGCCCAACGTGGTGGGCATGTCCCAGTACGCGGACGGCGGCCTGATGACCACCAAGCCGTACACCTCGGGCGGCGCCTACATCCACCGGATGAGCGACCTGTGCGGGGGCTGCGGGTACCGGCCCACCGACCGCACCGGCGAACGCGCCTGCCCCTACACCGTCGGCTACTGGGCCTTCCTCGACCGGCACCGTCCACGGCTGGAGGGCAATCCGCGGATGTCCCGGGCCGTGCACGGGCTGGACCGGCTGGGCGACGTGGCACAGGTCGTCCGGGCGCACCGCGCGGCGGGCGACTCACCCCCTTGACGGCGCCCACGGGCGCGCCCCCCGCCGGTGGCGGCGCCGGCATGGGGCGGGCGCCTTGGAACACGATCTCAGCGGGGGCCCTTGCGCACCGCCCGCAGCCACTCCTTGTTCATCGCGGCGATCGACGGCAGCGGGATGCCCTTCGGGCAGGCCGTGGCGCATTCACCGGTCAGGGTGCAGCCGCCGAAGCCCTCCTCGTCCATCCGCGCCACCATGTCCAGCACGCGGGTCTCGCGCTCCGGCGAGCCCTGCGGGAGGACGTTCAGGTGGTTGACCTTGGCCGAGGTGAAGAGCATCGCGGAGCCGTTGGGGCAGGCCGCCACGCACGCGCCGCAGCCGATGCACTCGGCGTGCTCGAAGGCGAAGTCGGCGTCGGCCTTGGGTACGGCGGTGGCGTGCGCCTCGGGGGCGGCGCCGGTGGGGGCGGTGATGTAGCCGCCGGCCTGGATGATCCGGTCGAAGGCGCCGCGGTCGACGACGAGGTCCTTGACCACCGGGAAGGCGGCGGCTCGCCAGGGCTCGACGTCGATGGTGTCGCCGTCGGCGAAGGACCGCATGTGGAGTTGGCAGGTGGTGGTGCGTTCCGGTCCGTGGGCGTCGCCGTTGATGACGAGGCTGCAGGCACCGCAGATGCCTTCGCGGCAGTCGTGGTCGAAGGCGACCGGGTCCTCGCCGCGCAGGATGAGGTCCTCGTTGAGGGTGTCGAGCATCTCCAGGAAGGACATGTCCTTCGAGATGCCGTCGACCTCGTAGGAGACCATGTGGCCGGGGTCGTCGGCGCCGCGCTGGCGCCAGACGCGCAGGGTGAGCTTCATGCGTAGCTCCGCTGGGTGGGGTGGACGTACTCGAAGACGAGGTCTTCCTCGTGCAGGACGGGGGCGGCCCCGGTGGCGGTGAACTCCCAGGCCGCGGCGTAGGAGAAGGCCTCGTCCCGGCGGGCGGCCTCGCCGTCGGGGGTCTGCGACTCCTCCCGGAAGTGGCCGCCGCAGGATTCGGCGCGGGCGAGTGCGTCGAGGCACATCAGCTCGGCGAGTTCGAGGTAGTCGACGATGCGGTTGGCCTTCTCCAGCGACTGGTTGAACTCCTCGCCGCTGCCCGGGACCTTGATCCGACGCCAGAACTCCTCGCGGATCTCGGGGATCCGGTCGAGGGCCTTGCGCAGCCCCTCCTCGCTACGGGCCATCCCGCAGTACTCCCACATGAGTTCGCCGATCTCGCGGTGGAAGGAGTCGGGGGTGCGGTCGCCGTCGACGGCGAGCAGCCTCGTGAGTCGCTCGCGGGTCTCGCGTACGGCGGCCACCGCTTCGGGGTGGGCGTCGTCGACGGTGTCCTGGTGGGGGTGGCGGGCGAGGTAGTCGTTGATCGTGGAGGGGAGTACGAAGTAGCCGTCGGCGAGGCCCTGCATCAGGGCGGAGGCGCCGAGGCGGTTGGCTCCGTGGTCGGAGAAGTTGGCCTCGCCGATGGCGAAGAGGCCCGGGACGGTGGTCTGCAGGTCGTAGTCGACCCAGAGGCCGCCCATCGTGTAGTGCACGGCGGGGTAGATCCGCATGGGGACCTCGTACGGGTTCTCCGCGGTGATCCGCTCGTACATGTCGAAGAGGTTGCCGTACTTCTCGGCGACCTTGTCGCGGCCCATGCGGTGGATGGCGTCGGCGAAGTCGAGGTAGACGCCCTGGCCGCCGGGGCCGACGCCGCGGCCCTCGTCGCAGACGTTCTTCGCGGCGCGGGAGGCGATGTCGCGGGGCACGAGGTTGCCGAAGGAGGGGTAGATCCGCTCCAGGTAGTAGTCGCGCTCCGCCTCGGGGATGTCGCCGGCGGCGCGGGTGTCGCCCTTGGCCTTGGGGACCCAGATGCGTCCGTCGTTGCGCAGGGACTCGCTCATGAGGGTGAGCTTGGACTGGTGGTCGCCGGTGCGCGGGATGCAGGTGGGGTGGATCTGGGTGAAGCATGGGTTCGCGAAGTAGGCGCCGCGCCGGTGCGCCCGCCAGACGGCGGTCGCGTTGGAGTTCATGGCGTTGGTGGAGAGGTAGAAGACGTTTCCGTAGCCGCCGCTGGCCAGGACCACGGCGTCGGCGTAGTACGTGGAGATCTCGCCGGTGATCAGGTCGCGGGCGACGATGCCGCGGGCCACTCCGTCGACGACGATCAGGTCGAGCATCTCGGTGCGGGCGTGCATCTCGACGTTGCCGGCGGCGATCTGTCGGGACAGTGCCTGGTAGGCGCCGAGCAGGAGCTGCTGGCCGGTCTGGCCGCGGGCGTAGAAGGTGCGGGAGACCTGGACCCCGCCGAAGGAGCGGGTGTCGAGGAGGCCGCCGTACTCGCGGGCGAAGGGGACGCCCTGGGCCACGCACTGGTCGATGATCTCCACGGAGATCTGGGCGAGGCGGTGGACGTTCGACTCGCGGGCGCGGAAGTCGCCGCCCTTGACGGTGTCGTAGAAGAGGCGGTGCACCGAGTCACCGTCGTTGCGGTAGTTCTTGGCGGCGTTGATGCCGCCCTGGGCGGCGATGGAATGGGCGCGGCGCGGCGAATCGCTGAAGCAGAACTGGACCACGTGGTAGCCCTGTTCGGCGAGGGTCGCGCCGGCGGCACCGCCCGCCAGGCCGGTGCCGACGACGATGATGGTGTGCTTGCGGCGGTTGGCCGGGTTGACCAGCTTGGCCTCGAAGCGGCGGCGGTCCCAACGGTCCGCGATCGGGCCTTCGGGGGCCTTGGTGTCGGCGAGGGGCTCGCCGGTGGTGAAGCGGGCGTAGGCGTTGCTCATGTCAGCTCACCACTCCGGTCATGACGGCGACGGGGACGGAGACGAAACCCGCGAAGAGGACGAGGGCCAGGCCGTTGGCCAGGAACTTCAGGGTCCGCTCGCGTCGGGCGCTGCCCGCGCCGAGGGTCTGCGCGGCACTCCAGAAGCCGTGGCGGACGTGCAGGCCGAGGGCGGCCATGGCCACGATGTAGATGGTGTTCCCGTACCAGGTGGAGAAGGTGGCCAGGACGTTCTCGTACGGGTGCCCGGACCAGGCGCGCTCGTTGACGGTGAGCGTGGTGAGGTCGAGCAGGTGCCAGACGATGAACAGGCCGAGGATGATCCCGCCCCAGCGCATGGTGCGCGTGGCATAACTCGCTCGGCGGCGCTTGTAGACGTACTTCACCGGGCGGGCCTTGATGTCGCGGCGGCTGAGCTGGTAGGCGGACACGGCGTGCGCGACGACGGCGGCCAGCAGTCCCACGCGGACGAGCCACAGGGCCCACTCGTGGTGCAGGAAGGGCGAGCCGAGGGTGCGCAGCCAGTGGGCGTATCCGTTGAACTCGTCGGCCCCGAAGAAGATCTTGAGGTTTCCGAGCATGTGCACGACGAGGTAGCCGAGCATGATCAGGCCGGATACGGCCATCACGGACTTCTTGCCGACGGAGGAGTCCCAGATCGTGCGTGTGATGGACGGCCGTCGATCCGTCCGCGTTGCCAGAGCCATGTCTTCGACGGTAAGGACGGCGGACCCGAAAGGGCAAAGACATGATTGAGCTGATATCGATAGGCTGTGCCTATCGGGAGGGATAGCCTGGGGGGATGCAGTTCCAGCAGCTCCTGTACTTCGTGGCCGTCGCCGAGACCCGACACTTCACCCGGGCCGCCGAGCGCGTGCACGTGGCGCAGCCCTCGCTCTCCCAGCAGATCAAGGCACTCGAACGGGAACTCGGGGCCGAGCTCTTCAGCCGGGCCCGGGGCAACATCACCCTCACCGACGCGGGTGAGACGCTGCTGCCGCTGGCGCGGCGGATCCTGGCGGACGCGGACACCGCGCGGCTGGAGGTGCAGGAACTGGCGCAGCTACGGCGCGGGCGCGTGCGGCTCGGTGCCACACCGAGCATCTGCACGGGCCTGCTGCCGGACGTGCTGCGGGCCTTCCACGACGCGCATCCCGGGATCGAGCTGCTGATCGAGGAGAGCGGGTCGCTCGACCTCGTACGGGAGCTCGCCCGCGGGGCCCTGGACCTGGCCCTGATCGCGCTGCCGCTGCCCCCTTCGGCGCCGGCCCTGACCACGGTGGAACTGCTGACGGAAGACCTCGTCGTGGTCTCCTCGGCGGAACGGCCGGCGCCGGGCGGGGGCGGCGAGCTGACCATCCCGGGGCTGCGGGACGAGCCGATGGTGATGTTCCGGCACGGCTACGACCTGCGGGAGCTCACGGTGGCGGCCTGCCGGGCGGAGGGCTTCGAGCCGGTCTTCACCGTGGAGGGCGGGGAGATGGACGCGGTCCTGGGCTTCGTCCGGGCGGGGCTCGGTGTCGCGGTGGTTCCGGCGATGGTGGTGGACCGCGCCGGGCCGGGCCTACGGGTGACCCGGATGGCAGGGTCCCCGCTGCGCCGCACGATCGCCCTGGCCCACCGCACCGACGTGGCCCCGCCGCGCGCGGCCCGCGAGCTGAAGCGCATACTGCTCGGCTGACTCCGCTGCGACCGGGTCCCCGAGGGCGCGGCGGCCGTCAGGGGGCCGCGGGGGACATCGGCGGGACCGGGGCTACCGGCAGCGCCTTGTCGAGGCCCTCCGCCAGCATCGCGAAGGCCTGGTCGGCGTCGGCCACCGCGGCCGCGTAGGCCTGGTCGGCACCGAGACCGGAATCGATCCGCAGCCAGTTCTCCTGTCCCAACTCGTGGCGGACCGCCACCAGATGCGTGGCCGCCAGGCGGGCGGCGAGCGGGGGCACCGCCTCCGACTCCAGCTCGGCGGCGAGCAGTTCCACCTCGCGCTCGGTGTAGTGGTTCAGCCGGCTCTTGAGGCTGGCGGTGCCGTAGAGCAGCCTCATGAAGGCGAGCACGTTCGGATGATCGCAGAGGCCGGTGATCGGGTCCCGCTCGGCGAGGGCCGCCAGGAAGTGCGCGTGCACCGCGCCCACCGGGGTGCTGCCGGCGGGCCGCTCGCGCACCACGCGCGCCGCCTCGTCCTGGTGGTCGGCGAACCGGTCGAGCAGCAGGTCCTCCTTGCTCGGGAAGTACCGGAAGAGCGTCGGCTTGGAGACCTCGGCCGCGGCGGCCACATCCGCCACCGACACGGCATCGAAGCCCCGTTCCAGGAAGAGCTCCAGCGCCGTGGCCGCCAGCCGGTGGCGCGTACGGAGCTTCTTGTTCTCGCGCAGACCCGTCGTGTTCTCCATGCCGCACAGCGTAGCACGAATGCGTGACCAAGTTATTTTTTTAACCGGGTTGCTTTTTCTGTCGGGAGCCGCTTTCCTTGAGGCAACGACGAGGAGAGGAACACCTCCGATGACCGACGTACTGACCGACTCGATGACCGACGTACTGATCGCGGGCTCCGGCCCCACCGGCTTGACGCTCGCCTGCTACCTCGCACAGCGGGGAGTCTCCGTGCGCGTCATCGAGCGGCGCACCGCACCGCACCGCGAGTCCCGGGGCAAGGGGCTGCGGAGCAGCAGTCTCGCGATCTTCCAGGAGCTCGGCATGGCCGAACCCTTGATCGCCACCGGCATCGCGGGGATGGTCCTGCGCAAGTACTTCGACGGCGAGCACATCAGCGACACCCCCACCCCGGCGGACGCCGGCCTGCTGATCGGCCAGTGGCAGACCGAAGAGGCGCTGCGCGACCGGCTCGGCGAACTGGGCGCGCACGTCGAGTACGGGGCGGAGCTCGTCGGCATCACCCAGGACCAGGAAGGTGTGAGCGTCGAGCTGGCGGACGGAAGTATGATCGCGGCCCGCTATCTCGCCGGGTGCGACGGCGGACGCAGCACCACCCGCAAGCTGCTCGACATCCCCTTCGAGGGGGACGGGGAGCAGGAGCCCGCGATGGTCATCGGCGACGTCAGGGCGCCGGGGCTCGGCCGGGACGTCTGGCACCAGTGGTTCACCTCGGAGGGCGCCGGGATCCTCCTGTGCCCCATGCCAGGGACGGACTCCTTCCAACTGCAGGCCGCACCCGAGCAGAACGAGCACGGCGAGCCGCTGCCGCCCTCCCTGGAGAGCTTCCAGCGGATCTTCGACCGGTGTGCCGGTGCGCCGGACATCCGGCTGGAGGACCCCACCTGGCTCTCCTCTTGGCGGGTCAACGTCCGCATGGCCACGCGGATCCGGGAGGGCAGGGCCCTGCTCGCCGGGGACGCCGCGCACGTGCACCCCATAGCCGGCGGGCTCGGCATGAACACCGGCATCGAGGACGCGGCGGCGCTCGGCCGGGCCCTCGCCGCCGCCCTCGCCGGGCCGGACGCGGACGCGGCGCTCGACGCCTACGAGGCGGAGCGGCTGCCGGTGGCCGCGAGGCTCCTGGCCGACACCGCCGAGCGGTACGAGCGGGTCGTGGAAGCCGTCCGGACCCCCGGCCGCGGGACGGAGGTCGGCCTGGTGACGAGTTCCGCGCACCGGAACCAGTAGCGGCCCGGGCCACCTCGGGCCCGGGCTTCGACACCGGCTCCGCACCGGCGGACGTCAGGAGGGCGTGGGCACCGCGTCCGAGAGGGAGAGGGTGTGGATGCGGTCCGGGGCTCCGGGCCGGGCGTAGTACCACCCCTGCGCGGTGTCGCAGCCGAGGGCGCGCAGCTGGGCGGCCTGGGCTCCGGTCTCCACCCCCTCGACGGTGACGGCGAGTTCGAGGCTGTGCGCCAGGGCGACGATCCCCTCCACGATCTTGACGTCGACCGGGTTGGCGGGCTGCTGCTGCATCCCCTGGGTGAAGGAGCGGTCGAGCTTCAGGACACTGACCGGCAGGCGCCGCAGGTTGGCCAGGTTCGAGTAGCCGGTGCCGAAGTCGTCGAGAGCGATGTCCACACCGAGGGCCGCGAGCCGGCGCAGCGGTTCCAGGAGCTCGTCGTCGGCTCCTATCAGGGCCGACTCGGTGACCTCCAGGCACAGCGCGCCCGGGGCGAGGCCGGACTTCTCCAGCACCGCCACGGTGTCGGCGACCAGGCCCGGGTGGTGCAGTTGGGTCGGCGAGAGGTTGACGTTGATCCGCAGGGCCGCGCCCCCGTGCTCACGCTGCCAGATACGGGCCTGACGGACGGCCTCCTCCAGGACCCAGCGGCCGAGCGGCACGATCAGCCCGGTCCGTTCGGCGAGCGGGATGAAGCGGTCCGGGCCGAGTACCCCGTACTGCGGGTGCGACCAGCGCACCAGTGCCTCGGCGCCGTGCACACTGCCGTCGCGCATGTGGACCAGCGGCTGGTACTCGATGAAGAACTCGCCGCGTTCCAGCGCCGCGGGCAGGGCGTTGGTCAGGCCGTGGCGGGTGATCGCACGGGCGTCCGCCTCGGCGTCGGCGAATTCGAAGCGGTTGCCACCGGCCGCCTTGGCCCGGTACATCGTGATGTCGGCGCTGCGCAGCACCTCCGCCGGGGTGCGTTCCTTGGCGCGGCCCTCGACGATGCCGATGCTGCCACGGACCGTCAGTTCCCTACCGTCCAGTCGGATCGGTGTGGACAGGGCGGTCAGGATGCGGACCGCGAGGTCGGTCACCTTCTGCTCGGTGTCGGAGCCGGTGGTCAGGGCGACGAACTCGTCACCGCCGAGCCGGGCGACCACCTCGCCGGGGCCGGTCGCGCAGCTCTGCAGCCGGTCGGCGACCTCCACCAGCAGCCGGTCCCCCGCCGAGTGCCCGAGGCTGTCGTTGACCGCCTTGAAGCCGTCGAGGTCGAGGTAGCACAGGCCGTAGCGGTCGCCTCCGGCCCCGGAGAGTGCCTTCTCCAGCCGCTCGAAGAACAGCGTCCGGTTGGGCAGGCCGGTCAGGGCGTCGTGGGTGGCCTCGTAGCGCAGGCGCAGGTTCAGCAGCCGGCGTTCGGTGGTGTCCTCCATCAGCGCCAGCTGGTACTGCGGCTTCCCGTCGGCGTCGCGCAGCAGCGACACCGTCAGGTTGGTCCAGAGCACGGTGCCGTCGTGCCGGTAGTACGGCTTCTCCACGCGGTAGCTCTCGCGTTCGCCACGCACCAGCTCGCCGTACATCCGCCACACGTGCGGGGTGTCGTCGGGGTGTCCCCACTCGCTGACGTTGCGGCTGCGGACGTGTCCTTCCAGCCCGCCGAACATCTGCAGCAGGGTGTCGTTGACCTCCAGGACGTTCCCGTCGAGGTCGGCGATGCCGATCCCGACGGCCGCGCCCTCGAAGACCGCCCGGAAGCGCTCCTCGCTCGCGTGCAGGGCCTGCTGCGCGTCGGTGCGCGCGGTGAGCGCGGAGCGCGCGATGGCCTCCTGCTCCCGGAGGGTGCGCTCGCGCAGGGCGCGGGCGTATCCCGCCGCCATGGCGTGCTGGAGCCGGGCGCAGCGGGAGCGGTACTCCTCGGTGCCTTCCACGCCGGAGCCCTCGGGTCCGTCCGGGCCGCAGTAGAGCACCAGGTACGACTCGATGACGCCGAGGGTGCCGGCCAGGGCCTCGGGGTCGGTGCAGTGCACGGCGACGAGTTCCGCCCCCACCTGCTGGGCGACCGAGGCGTCGAAGGGCCGGGCGTGCAGGGCCCCGGTGAGCGTCCGGGTGAGGGGTACGAGGTGCCGTTCGAACTCGGTGCGGGTCAGCGAGGTCGCCGTGACCGGGAAGATCGCCCGGCCCCAGATCGTGGCGAAGCGGGCGATCCGGTCCTCGATGCCGCCGTGCGGGGCCGCCGAAGACCCGGTGGCCGGTGCCGCGGCGGGCGCCGCGGCGACTTTCGGCGAGCCCGCCGTCTGTGCGGGAAGTCTCACGCCTTGCGTCCCACGCCGCCGAAGCCCGAGAAGGCGTAGGGGTCTTCCGGTGTCTCGCCGTCCTCACCGTCGTCGGGCCGGTCCGGCCGCCAGTCGGGCATGGAGACGAGGCCGGGCTCCAGCATCTCGAATCCGTCGAAGAAGCCGCTGATCTGTTCCCGGGTACGCATGACGAGGGGGTTGCGCATGTCCCGGTAGACGCCCACGGTGCCGGCGGCGGTTTCCTGGGTGAGCGGAATTCCCTCGTACGAGGCGTGCGTGAGGATCAGCAGGCTGCCGGGGGCCAGCGCGTCCCGCAGCTCGGCGACGGCGGCGTACGGGTCGTCGCTCTCCTCCAGGAAGTGCAGGACGGCGACGAGCAGCAGGGCGACGGGGCGGCCGAGGTCGAGCAGTCGGCCGACCTCGGGGGCGGCCAGGATCTCCTTGGGCTTGCGCAGGTCGGCGGCGACGATGCCGCTGTGGTCGTCTCCCGTGAGGACGGCCCTGCTGTGCGCGACGGCCACCGGGTCGTGGTCGACGTAGACGACGCGCGCCTGCGGGCTGGCGGCCTGGGCGATCTCGTGGACGTTGCCGAAGGTGGGGATGCCGGAGCCGATGTCGAGGAACTGGGTGACGCCCTCGGCGACGGCGTGCCGGACGGCGCGGCGCATGAATGCCCGGTTGGCCTGCATGATCTTGGGCAGCCCCGGCATGAATTCCATGGCACGGCGCGCGGTCTGGCGGTCGACCTCGAAATTGTGGGACCCGCCCAGGTAGTAATCATAGATGCGGGACACGCTCGGCACCGATATGTCGATGCCTGGCGGGGCCCAGGCGGGGCGCTCCATCGGGGTCTCCAAGCGTTGGTCCTGCGGTCGTCCGTGTGAGGTCGGACTCCTGTCCGAGCCGAATGTACTGATCATTTCCCAACAGGGCGAGCAAAAGCGGAAATTGCCGATCCGTTCTTCGTCACACACCAAAGGCGCCGCCACGCCGGGTGAGGGAATGACCGATACCGACAAGTCCCTTATGAGAATTGGCCGAGGGGCGATCGGAGTCATCACACTACCGACCCGCGAGTGGCTCAAACCTTACTGGTCGGCAGTCCACCCGTTCAGGCGAACCGGACCCGAGCCTCGCGTGCCCGGGCGCGCGCGGGCCCATGCTCCCGGGGTGAACAGAGCCTGTGCCAGGCGCCTGCTGGCGGTCCCGGTCCTGCTGTGGGCGGCCTTGTCCGTCACGCCGGCCGTGGCTGATAGCCGCGCCTACCCGACGACCGACTCCGGCGACGGACCGGCCGCCTCCGTGGTGGCCTCCGTGATGGCCTCGGTGGCCGGTGGCAGCGACCGCGACCGCGGCCCGCGTGGCGGACATCACGGTGACGACCAGGGCTCCGACCACGGGAAACGTCGTGGAGGCGGGCACGGCGGGGGTCATCACGGGCACCCCCACTGCCCCCCGCCGCCTCCCCCTCCACCGTGCCCGCCGAAGCCGCCGCCGAAGCCCACGCCGCCACCGGTGCCCACTCCCCCGCCGCCACCGCCCGAGCCTCCACCGCCCCCGAAGCCCGAGCCGCCGAAGCCACCGCCGCCTCCCGAGCCGGCGCCGAAGCCCGTACCGAAGCCGGTCCTGCCCGCGCCTCCACCGCCGAAGCCGGCGCCCCCCGCGCCCCGCGTGGTCAGGGCTCCCGCGCCGCCACCACCGGCAGCACCCGCCCCACCGCCACCACCCGCCCCAGAGGTGAAACCCGTACCGCCGAAACCGGTGGCCCGACCCGCGTATCACGCGGCGGCCCGCAAACCCGCCGAGCACCACATCTCGCCGGTGACTTTCACCTTGATGACCGCCGCGCCCGCCGTGCTCGCGATCGTCGCGCTACGCCCGCGCTAGCGCTTCTTCCGTCCCACCAGTAACCGATTGGGAGTCATCTTGTCGGAATGGCTCGTCCTGTCCATCGCGATGGCCGCGGCCTGTGCCGTGGTGCTGTCCATCGCCTTCTTGAACCACAGGAGGATCGGCGACGACGACGATCCCAACGAGACCCCGGACGTCATCGAGTACATGACGATGATGATCGGGGTGATCTACGCGATCGTGCTGGGCCTCGCGATCGCCGGCGTCTGGGAGGGCCGCGGCGCCGCCCAGGAATACGTACGCCAGGAGGCCCAGGCCCTGCACGAGATCAGTGTCCGCTCCGAGGTCTATCCGGCCGAGGTACGCAAGAGGATCCGGTCCGATGTCGACGCGTACGTGTCCTATGTCGTGGACACGGAGTGGAAGCGGATGGCCGACCACGGCGAGCTCGCCGAGCACGGCGGGGAGCTGCTGGAACGTATCCGCCGGGACGTCACCGACTACGAACCGCAGACCGACCACGAGGGACAGGCCTACCAACCGCTGGTCGACCAGGTCGCGGTGGTGGACGACGCCCGCAGCGCACGCGGCTCGAGTGCCGGGGCCACCATGCCGGGGGTGGTGTGGTTCGGGCTGATCGTCGGCGCCCTGGTGACCGTGGGGCTGATCTTCACCCTGCAGATCAGGCGGTCGTTCCGCGAGATGCTGCTGGCGGGCCTGTTCAGCGCCCTGATCGCGTTCCTGCTCTTCCTGATCTGGGACTTCGACGCACCGTTCGGTCGGGGCATCTCCGCCACCGCCGAACCGTTCCTCGCCCAGTTCCCCCACCTGGACCTCGGCGGCTAGGTCGTCTCTTTCGGATCTTGTCGGCCCGGCAAGATCCGGAAGAGACGACCTAGGCCCCGAGCCGCCTCTCCCGGAGCCTGTCGGATCCCGCCGTCCGCAAACCGGGGACGGGCCTCCCGTCCCCGGTTCGGCCCAGGGCCATGCCCCATTCGCCCGTTCCTGATCGCGGGTCACCGCACCCCGACCTAGCGTGTCGGACATCGAGGCGCACGACCCCCCACGTGCGGAAAACCGTTCCGCGGCTGCTCCTCGGGGATCCGGAGAATCAACCATGGGTGCGATACGTACGTCCGCCACCGCCCTGCTGAGCGCCGGCGCCACTGGCGCCGTATTCGCGCTCGGCGCCTTCGGCATGCCCGCGACCGCGGCCGAGGCCCAGCCCACGATCACCTCGTTCGGGTTCACCCTCACGCCCTCGACCGTCGCCCCCGGAGGGCAGACGGTCCTCGCGGTCAGCCGTTGCAACGCCGCCTACGCCACCGCCTCCTCCGGGGTCTTCGACACCGTGAGCATCGCGCGCGGCCAGACCGTGCGGGTCACCGTGGACCGGGACGCCCGGCGCGGAGCCGTCTACTCCGTCTCCTTCACCTGCAACGGGGAGACCGGCTCGGCCGATCTGACGATCGCCGGCGGCACCACCGCACCCACCACGAGCTCCACACGGACCGGCACCGGCGCGACCCTCTACCCGACCCCGTCCTCCGCCCTCGGTGTCCGCGGCGGACTGGGTGGCAGCATCGCCGGTATGGATCCCGTGGAGCTCGGCGCCGGCGCCGGACTGTTCCTCGCCGCCGCGGGCGGCACCGTGTTCGCCCTGCGCCGCAGGGGGTCCGACCGTAGCCATTGAATCCGCCGGACCTCCCCCGCTACCGCGCCGGGGGGGGGCCGGGCGGCGGGGGGGGGGGGGGGGGGGGGGGGGGGGGGGGGGGGGGGCGCGCGGGGGGGGGGGGGGGGGGGGGGGGGGGGGGGGGGGGGGGGGGGGGGGGGGGGAC
>NZ_JBICYT010000002.1:342838-479048 GCF_043201215.1 Streptomyces sp. NPDC048331
CCCGGCGCGCGGGGGGTCCCCCCCCTCCCCAAGTACGCCCCCCCCCCCCCCCCCCCCCCCGCCCCCCCCCCCGCCCCGCGGGTCGGGCGGGGGCCCATGGGCGGTAGCGGGGGATCCGCGTCCGGGGAGACCGGTCAGGCCCGGCTGCGGAGCGGGCGCCGACGACGCACCACGTGGGCTCCGGCACCCAGGGCCGCGGCCCCGACGAGGCCCGCGCCGATGGCGGTCTCGGCGGTGGACGGGCCGAACGATCCACCGATGCCGCCCTGCGAGGGATTGCCCTCGAGGATCGTGAAGCGGTGCGTGGCGACCAGATTGCTGTCGTTGCACTTGACCGACAGCGTGTGGTGGCCCGGCGAGGCGTGGTTGAAGATCCGGACGGTCGCGAAGCCGATCGAGCCGGCGGACAGGTTGGCCGGCGGAAAGTTGCCGGGCGAGGCGACGGTACCGCCGTGACCGCAACCCGCCGCGCTCACCTGCATCGTGGATCCCTGGTGCACGGAGTACGGGTTGACCGAGATGTTGCTGGGGCCGTTCCCACCCCCGTTCCCACCCCGGCCCCCGGGATCCTGGTTCGCGGAGGCGAATGGGGCACTGAGGCCGATCGCGGCGCAGGCTGCCGCCGCCACGGTAAGAGCGCGCACAACACGCATGGTGGAACCTCCAGGGGAAAGCGCCCCGGAGCGTCGGCCCCGGATGATCGACGAGAACGCCTCCCACGTCGAACCCTCGGGTCGACCCGCAACCTCCGCATTTCCGGCTTTGGGCCGCCCGGTTGAGCGACACGCCGAAGCGCGGACGACGCGGCTGACGGATCCGCAGGTCACGACCCGTCAGGCATTTATGTGACGATTACCTGGATGGGCGCACCCCTTCCGGCCCCCTCCGGGTGGCGGCCACCCGTTCGCCCCTCCCCCCTCGCCGTCCCGTCGGCTCGGCCTTAGCGTGCGTGAAGTAGGGCGTACAGGGGCGGGACAGGAACGCGGGTCGGGACCCCCGCGTCGGGAAGGGAGAACGATGGGCGAGGACGAGACCGGGCAGAAACGCAGATACTCGCCGTGGGGCGTACTCGCCCTGGTCATGCTCACCGGCCTCGCCATGGTGCGCAACGGTGTGAACATCGGCGACGGCCCCCCGCAGCCCACCGCGGCCTCGGCCGTCGCGGTGACGTCCGACCAGTTGCCGGCGAATCCGCCGACTCCCCCGGCGGACATGGAGGTGCTGGAGCACTCGTCGGTCCAGCGCATCCGGATTCCCACGATCAACGTGGACGCGCCGGTGATGACGGTCGGGCTGGACGCGGAGGGCTGGATCGACGCGCCGCCGCCGCAGGACCGCAACCTCGCCGGCTGGTACCTCAACGGCATCTCGCCGGGCCAACGGGGCTCGGCGGTGATCGTGGGGCACGTGGACAACGCACAGGGCCCCGCGGTCTTCTACGGCCTGGGCTCGGTCAAGCCGGGCAACCACATCGAGGTGGAGCGGTACGACGGCCGTACGGCGGTGTTCGAGGTCTACGGCGTGGAGGTGTTCTCCAAGGAGGCCTTCCCCGGGGCCCGGGTGTACGGGGACACCGGGCACCCGGAGCTCCGGGTGATCACCTGCGGCGGCGGATACTCGAAGGCGCGCGGCTACGACGGCAACGTGGTCGTCTTCGCCCGCATGGTGGAGGCCCGCTAGGGCCTGGGCCCGGGAGCGTCCGCCGCGGCGGGCCCCCGGGTCAGCGGGGCGGCAGCACCGGGAGGGTCATCCGGTAGCCCCGCGCGAGCAGTTGGGGAAGGTACGAGGAGAGCGCCTGGACGCTCTGCGACCGGTTGCCCCCGGCGTCGTGCGAGAGGACGATCACGCCGGGGGCCGCGCCGCCCATGATCCGGGAGATGATCGTCGGGGTCCCCGGTTCGGTCCAGTCGAGGCTGTCCACGGTCCAGGCGAGCGGCTCCATACCGTGCTCCGCCCCGATCTCGAAGGCGGCCCGGTTCCAGGCCCCGTAGGGTGCCCGGAACCACAGCGGCGCCTCGCCGACGGCTCGCTGCACGACCTCGCTCGTGCGGCCGATCTCGGAGGCGAGGGCGGGCCGGCTGAGCTGCGGGATGAGCGGGTGGGTCCAGGTGTGGTTGCCGATGACGTGGCCCTCGTCGACCATGCGGCGCAGCAGATTCCGGTTCTCGGTGGCCATCTCCCCGCAGACGAAGAACATGGCGTGCACGCCGTACCGGGCGAGGGTGTCGAGGATGGCCGGGGTGTAGCGGGGATCCGGGCCGTCGTCGAAGGTGAGCACCATGCCGCCCGACGCGGCGGTCTCGGCGGGGAGTTCCAGGATGGGACGGCTTCGTACGGTCGGCTTCACGGCCGCGGCGCGCACCGGCGCGTCGGCGGTCATCGGCTGCAGCCGGTAGGACTTCTCGGGCAGCGCCCGCACGCGCGACCCCGGCGCACCCGCCGCGGGTGGCGCCCCCGGCCCCGCCGGTGCCCCGGACCCGCCCGGTCCCGGCCCGGGGCCTCCGGTACCGCTCTCACCAGTGACGCTGATCAGTCCGGAGGCGGCCGCGACCCCGAGGAAGACGGCGGTACGCAGGACCGTGCGCCGCCCTACTGTCGGCTCGTCATTTTTCATTATTACTACGTATCAACGACATCGCCGGAGTTGTCGAGAGGCGCGGAGGCGCCCTGTTCCCCTCACCCGCTCGGCTCACACCCGCGATGTCGATCATGCTGTCTACACTGGTCCGTCGGGATGATCCGGGGGGCGGCGATGAGTCAGTGAGTCAGTACTTCGACATGGGTGACGTGACGCTGTGGAACCCGTCCAACGGGGCCTCGCGGATGTTCCGGCGCCAGGTGGCGGTCTTCGAGGCGGAGCTGGGGCTCGGTTCGGGCATCGGGCCGATGGAGAACGACGAGTGCCGGATCGACCCGATCGCCTTCGCGGGCTTCGTCGACGCCCTGCTGGTACAGCACCGCAGGACGAGTCACGCCATCGTGCTCGCGCTCTCGGAGGGCTTCACCGCCACCGTGGTCGTGCTCGCGGAGCGAGCCGGGATCCGGGTGGACTGGGAGCGGCTCGGTACTGATCCGGACGGCCCGCGCGAGGACGTACAGGTCTCCGCCGCGGGCATGGCCGCTCCGCCGCCCGGCCGTGGTTGGTCCACGGGGCTGCGGGACCTGGCGGCGCGTCTGGAACGGCGGATGCCGAGGCAATGAGGGCCCGCCCCACGCGCCGACGAGGTCGCGCCCCGGGGCGGTCAGCCGCGGCGGACCAGCGGGAAGGGGAGGGTCTCCCGGATCGTCAGGCCCGTGAGGAACATGACGAGGCGGTCCACGCCGATGCCGAGGCCGCCGGTGGGCGGCATCGCGTACTCCAGGGCGTCGAGGAAGTCGTTGTCGAGCTCCATGGCCTCCGGATCTCCGCCCGCCGCGAGCAGCGACTGGGCGGTGAGGCGGCGGCGCTGTTCCACCGGATCGGTCAGTTCCGAGTAGGCGGTGCCGAGCTCGGTGCCGAAGGCCACCAGGTCCCAGCGTTCGGCGAGCCGGGGGTCCCGGCGGTGCTGGCGGGTGAGCGGGGAGACGTCGGTCGGGAAGTCCTTGTAGAAGGTGGGCAGTTTCGTCCTCTCCTCCACCAGCCGCTCGTACATCTCCAGGACCACGTCGCCGCGGGTGTCCTCCGGTCCGTGCGGCACCTTGGCGCGATCGCACAGCCCGCGCAGCACGATCTCCTCGGTGTCGGCGTCGACCTCCTCGCCGAGGGCCTCGCTGATGGCCCCGTACATGGTCTTCACCGGCCAGGTTCCGGAGATGTCGTGGACGACGAGCTTCCCGTCCGGTCCCGCCTTGTGGGCGATGGGCGAGCCGAAGGCGGCGGTGGCCGCGCCCTGGATCAGTTCGCGGGTGAGGTCGAGCATCACGTCGTAGTCGGCGAAGGCCTGGTAGGCCTCCAGCATCGTGAACTCGGGATTGTGCTTGTAGGAGACGCCCTCGTTGCGGAAGGTGCGGCCCATCTCGAAGACCTTCTCCATACCGCCGACGCAGAGCCGCTTGAGGTACAGCTCGGGCGCGATCCGCAGGTACAGGTCGAGGTCGTAGGCGTTGATGTGGGTGCGGAAGGGCCGGGCGTTGGCCCCGCCGTGGATCTGCTGGAGCATCGGGGTCTCGACCTCCAGGTAGCCGCGGTCGAGGAGGCCTTGGCGCAGGGCCTGGACCGCGCTGGAGCGGGCCCGTACGACGTCCCGGGCCTCGGGGCTCGCGACGAGGTCGAGGTAGCGGCGCCGGACCCGGGCCTCGGGGTCGGCGAGGCCCTTGCGCTTGTCCGGAAGGGGGCGCAGGCACTTGCCGGTGAGCTGCCAGGAGCGGACCACGAGGGAGAGTTCACCGGCCTTGCTCGCGCCGACCTCGCCGCTGACGAGTACGTGGTCGCCGAAGTCGACCTGCGAGGTGAAGGAGTCCAGCACCTGTGTCCCGGCCTCGTCGCGGGTGAGCATGAGCTGGACGTCCCCGGACCAGTCGCGCAGGACCGCGAAGACCACGCCGCCGAGGTCGCGTACGACCATCACGCGTCCGGCGAGGGTGGCCTCGGCGCCGGTCCGGGCGCCGGGCGGGTGGTCGGGGTGGGCCGCCTTCAGTTCCGCGACGGTGTGGGTGCGCGCGCGGATCCCCACCGGGTAGGGGTCGGTACCGGCCGCCCGGATGCGGTCCAGTTTCGCGTGGCGGACGCGGACCTGCTCGGGCAGCCGCTCGGCCGGGGTCCCCGCGTCCCCCTGTTCGACCGCGTCCAGGCCCAGGGATTCGATGGCGGGCAGTCCCTCGGTGGAGGCGATGGCGGTGAGGCCCTTGGGATGGCCGTTGCCCCACAGGGTGCGCAGGCTGGGTACGGAGACGAAGCCCTCGGCGATGCCGGAGGCGAGGCTGACCCGGGCGAGCGAGCCGGCGTCCTGGTAGCAGAGGAAGCGCGGGTACCACTCGGGGCCGTACTTGACGTTCGAGCGGTAAAGCGCCTCCAACTGCCACCAGCGGGAGAAGAAGAGGAGCAGTTTGCGCCACAGCTTGAGGACGGGGCCGGCGCCGATCCGGCCGCCCTCCTCGAAGGCGGAACGGAAGACGGCGAAGTTGAGGGAGATCCGGCGTACGCCGAGACCGGGGGCGGCGGCGCAGAGCTGGGCGACCATGAACTCCATGACCCCGTTGGGTGCGGTGCGGTCGCGGCGCATCAGGTCGAGGGAGATGCCGTCCTTGCCCCAGGGGACGAAGGAGAGCAGGGCGATCAGCGTGCCCTTGTCGTCGAAGGCCTCGACCAGCAGGCAGTCCCCGTCCTCGCGGTCGCCGAGCCGGTCCAGGGCCATGGAGAAGCCGCGTTCGGTCTCGGTGTCGCGCCATTTGTCGGCGCTCTCCACGATCATCTGCATCTCGTCCTGGGAGAGGGCGGAGTGGCGGCGGATGACGGTGGTGGCGCCGGTGCGCCGGACCCGGTTGACGGCCTGGCGGGTGACGCGCATGTCGCGGCCGTCGAGGTCGAAGTGGGCCACGTGCAGGATGGCCTCGTCGCCCAGTTGCAGGGCGCCGAGCCCGGAGCGGCCGTAGGCGGTGGCGCCGTCCTCGGAGGCCCCCATGACGGCGGGCTGCCAGCCGTAGCGGCGGGCCACGGCCAGCCAGGCGTCGATGGCGGCGGTCCAGGAGGCGGGGTCGCCGACCGGGTCCCCGCTGGCGAGGCAGACGCCGGCCTCGACGCGGTAGGTGACGCCGGCCTTGCCGTTGGGGGCGAAGACGACGGCCTTGTCGCGCCGGGTGGCGAAGTAGCCGAGGGAGTCGTTGCGTCCGTAGGCGCCGAGGAGGGCGCGGATACGGGGCTCCTCGTCACCGTGCAGGGCGGCGGTCAGGCGCTGGGAGCGGAAGAGGGTCATGGCCGCGTTGAGCAGGGCGGCGGCGCCGAAGAGGCCGAGCAGGAAGGAGAGCGGGCGGGGCGGGTGGCCGTCGAACTCCCGGGCCGAGAAGAGGCCGCCGAAGACCTCCTTGGCGGCCCAGTCCAGCCACTGGCCCTTGGGCAGGGTGCCGGGGAAGAGGGCGACGAGCCCCCAGCCCACGAGTACGGCGGCGATCAGGCCGAGGCCGAGCACGAGCAGGGCGTGCCACAGGGCTCCGGGGCGCGAGGCGGCGTAGAACTCGTTGCGGGCGGCGATCAGTAGGGCCATCGCGGCGACGGCGACGACCATGGACGGGACGCCGATCCAGTACTCGCCGACGGCCATCTCCAGCACGTCGTCGACGATCAACAGGGCCAAATAGGTGATGACGATCCGCCAGGCGACCTTCTTGCGGGTGCCGAGTGCGGCGGCGAGGAGGAAGAGGAAGACGGCGTAGGCGAGGTTCGCGCTGACCGGGACGACGATCAGGTCGAGGAAGCGCACGATGGGCCGCAGGAGCCGCCGCAGCGTGGGCGAGAGTGCGAGCAGGGCGCAGAGCAGGCCGAGCGCGCCGAAGAACGCGCCGAACCCGTCGGGTACCCGGTTCAGGAAGCGGTTCCGGGTTCCGTGCTTCTCCTCCACGGTGGCGCTGGTGGCGCTGGTGGCACTCATGGTTCGCACTGTAGGGAGGGCGGCGCCCGGGCGCGCGCCGAGCGGGAGGGGCGCTCCCCGGGCCGGGCTCCGGGCGTCGCGGGGCACGGCCTATCCTCGGCAGGGTGACGGAGCACGTGAACACGGAATTCGAACGCGGCACCGACGGCCCGAAGGTGATCCTGGCCGGGGTCGACGGATCGGAGTCCTCGCTGCGGGCCGCGGCCTACGCGGCGGGGCTGGCCCGGCGGCAGAACGCGCTGCTGGCCCTGGTGTACGTCCAGCCGGTGATCCCGGCCGGCGCCGCGCTGGGCGCGCCGGTGGCGGACACCACCGGGGAGATCGCGGAGGGACTGGTGGCCGAGATCCGCGCGTCGGCGGAGCGGCTCAAGGGCATCTACGAGGTGCGCTGGCAGTTCCACACCTTCCGCGGCGACCCGTACGCCGGCCTGGTGAGCGCGGCGGACGAGCTGATGGCGGACGCGGTGGTGGTCGGCGCCTCCGAGCAGGCCGGCCACCGCATCGTGGGGTCGGTCGCGATCCGCCTGGTCAAGGCGGGCCGCTGGCCCGTCACCGTGGTCCCGTAGGTCCCGAGCCCCCTCGGTCTACTTGCCCATGGTCAGGCCGTCCTTGGCGGCGCCGCGGCTGAGCACCGCCTCGCTGATGGCGTCCCGGGCGCTCTCGTGGTCCTCGCGGCCCGGGTCTTTGGCGAGGGCGTCGGGCAGGTGGACGACCCGGCCCGCGGACAGGTCCATCATCTGCGGCACGAACTCGGCCTTGGTGACCTGCCAGCGCTGCCCGGCGGTGGCCGGCGGGGCGAAGGTGAACCGGCCGATCGAGCCGTAGTTGCCGCGCATGTCGCGCGCGCCCGTGTAATTGAACATCTCGCCCGCGACCTGGTCACCCATGCCGTAGACGATCCAGGTCCCGTTGACCTTCTCGTAGGGCTGCGGGATGTGCGCGTGCGTGCCGAGGATCATGTCGATGTCGGGGCGGCCTCCGGTCTGCGAGGCGGTCAGCGCCTTGCCGAGCGAGAGCTGGGTGTCGTCCGGCTCGGTCTCCCATTCCGTGCCCCAGTGGACGCTCACCAGCACCACGTCGGCGCCCGTCTTCCGGGCCGCCCGCGCATCGGCGATGATCTTGTCCTGCTTCATCAGGTTGACCGCCCACGGCCGGCCCTCGGGCATCGGATAGCCGTTGGTGTCGTAGGTGTAGGCGAGGTGCGCCACCTTGGCGGAGCCCGCCGTGTACGTGGTCACCGTGGCGGCCTCGGCGGCCGTACGGGCCGAGCCGGCGTGCTTCAGGCCGACCTTGTCGAAGCGGTCCAGTGTGCGGCGCACGCCGTCGGCACCGTCGTCGAGGGTGTGGTTCGAGGCCGTGGAGCAGCCGTCGTATCCGGTGTCCTTCAGGCCGTCCGCGACCTCCGGCGGAGACGTGAAGGCGGGATAACCGGAGAAGGGCCCGCCCTCCTCCCCGTAGATGGTCTCCATGTGGCAGAGCGCGAGGTCGGCGCCGGAGACCACGGCCTTGACGCCGGAGAACATCGGTCCGAAGTCGTATCCGTCGCCGTCCGCGTCGTTCTCCGCGCGCTGGATGACGGAGGTGTGCGGCAGTACGTCGCCGCTCGCGACCAGGGTGAAGCCCTCGGCGGCGGGCGATCCGGCGGCGCTGGAGGGGGCGGCCGGTCCGCCGGAGTCCCCGAGGTGGGCCGGGGCGGAGCTGCCGGCGCCCGAGCATCCGGCGGCGGCGGACAGCAGTACGGCCGACAGGAGGGCGAGCACCTGCGGCCGGATTCGCGTGGTCATGTGCCCTGCTCTCGTTAATACGATTATCTGACATGTGATCACAAGTAATCCATATACCTACGCGCCGTAAGTCAAGAGACGGATCCGCCTCGCGGGCACACGCCCACCCGAACGGCGGACACGGCGGACACGGCGGACAGCGGCGCGGGTGTGTGGGGCGGGGGCGGCGGGAGCGAGGGGCGGCCGCCCGTAGGAGCGCCGCCTGCCGTTCGCCGCGCCGTTCGACCGTTCACCGACCGGCACGGCCGCCCGGCGGACGACCCGGGTGCTTGGGCGCACCACCGGGACCGGACGGTTCCGGCTCGGCTCCGCGCAGGTCAGGGTGGACGGAGCGCCGCCTCCACGTCGCCGCCTCCACGGCCCCCCCCACGCACCCCGGAAGGAGCCCCTCGTGCCGCTCTCCCCCACCCTCCCGCGTACGGACCCCGAGGCACTCGCCGAACTGCAGCGCGACCACGGGCGGGCCCTGTTCGGCTTCCTGCTCGGCCTGACCGCGGGGGACGCCCAGCGCGCGGAGGACCTCGTGCAGGAGACCCTCGTACGGGTCTGGCAGCACCCGGAGGCCCTGTCCAGCGGGCACGACTCCATGCGGCCCTGGCTGTTCACGGTGGCCCGCCGGCTCGCGATCGACGCCCGCCGGGCCCGACTGTCACGGCCGCTGGAGGTGGATCCGGAGGGGCTGGAACACGCACCCGAGCCCCAGGACGCGGTGGCCGGATCGGTCACGGCGATCGACGTCCGGCGCGCGGTGGGATCCCTGGGGCAGGAGCACCGGGAAGTGCTGATGCAGGTCTACTTCCGCGACCGGTCGGTGGCGGAGGCCGCCGCCGAACTCGGCATCCCGGCCGGAACCGTCAAATCCCGCACGTACTACGCCCTGCGGGCGCTGAAGAAGGGCCTCCAGGGGTACGGGTACGGCCTCGGCGCCTGAGCCGGCGGCACGGCGACGGGTCGGGTAACGCCGTGAATGGATGCGGACCGGACATAAAACGCGTCGTTTTCGGCATCAGAGCGTGCAAGTTGAGTAAACATCCCCCGCTCCGTGAGCCGCGCGGTGAAGGCTCAGGACTGACGACGGGACGCTCGAAGCGCGGGAGAAGGTGGAACGGTGCAGCCCGAGGGTAGTAACGGCACCAGTGACGGCGGGCTCGCGGTGCCCATGGCCTGGCTGTACGCCGAGTACATCGCGGACGAACTGCTGCGTACGGGCCGGCTCATCCCGGTCAGCACCCTGGAGTTCAGGGCCGGACGGGACACGCTCGCCCTGACGATCTACCTCTCGGACGCGGCCGGCGAGCTCTCCGGCATCCGGGTGGTCTCGCAGCTCGACGAGTGGCTGTCGCTCACGGCGTACGGACACCCGTGGCGCGACTGGGTGCACACCCGGTTCCTCGCGCTCGGCGAGGAGGCCCGCGAGCGCGGCGACGGCGGGGACCCCGACCTGGAACTGGCCCGGGCGGCCTGGCGCTGGCTGGACAGCACCGAGTTGTTCGCCACCAACCTCGACCCCGGCCGGCCCGACCACACCGACATCCCGCCGGGGCTGGACGAGAACGCGCGCGTGTGGACCCCGGCCTGGCAACTCGGACTACCTCTGGGTCACTTGGCGATGCATCTGTTCTGACGGAGCCGCGAGCACAGGCACGTGACGCTGAACTCATATGATCAGCGCACCCCTTACCTGGCTCGAAAGGCGCTCATCAGTTCCATGGACAGCAAAGCGATCGAGAACGCGCAGCGGGTGGCGGCGCGGGTGACGGCCGAAGCCGATGGCGATGCCTGGAAGGAACACCAATGGGCGGTGGCGCGCTTCCTGTCGGGGTCCCGGACGGCCGTCGAGGAGGAGCGCTGGCGCAAGCAGTTGGGCGAGTGGCGGGAGCGGATCGTCGCCTCCCTCGCGGTGGACGCGTACGCCGAGGTCGCCGAGTCCCAGGACCTCCTCCTGAGCTGGCTCCTGACGGAGCTTCGACGCGGCGACGACGCCCTCGGCTCGCTGCTGGCGCTGTACCCGCTGCCCCGGCCGGAGCCGGAACCGATCTCCGTTTCCGGCACGCCGACGCCCGAGACCAAGGGCGAGTTGGCCGAGTTCTACTTCGCGGACGTCTTCATCTTCGTCACCGACTACCTGGCGGCCATGATCCGCCGCCCCTTGGACGGTACGTCCGCGACCTGGTGCCCGTCCTGGTGGGAACACCCCGAGGCGGGGGCCCGGTTGTCCGCGCTCTGGCTGGCCTGGGAACACCTGCGGCACGACGCGGCCCTCGGCATGACGACGTGGTGGATCCAGCACGCCGATCCGCACCTCAAGGTCCTGATGGACCCCCGCCAGGGCCCGTTCGCCGCCTGCTCGCCCGAGGGCCACGCGCGGGAACCCCTCGGCCCGCTCCCGGTGGAACCGTACGAGCCGACGTAGGCCCCGCCCAGGCCTGTCAGCCGCGGTCGGCCGGGTCCATGACGAGGCCGGTGAAATCGGCCTCGTTGCGCTCCGCCCGGGTGACGTACCAGCGGGCGATGAGCCACATCACCGGGTACACCAGTACGCCGAGTGCCACCCACACCAGCGGACCCGACGCGTCGCGCGAGAGCGCGAACACCAGCGGCAGGGTTCCGATCAGTGCCACCAGCCCGGCCAGCGATCCCAGAGCCGCCCGCAGTTGGCTGCGCATGAGGGCCCGGACGTAGGTGGTTCCGAGGGTGGTCTGCTCGGAGATCTCCGAGCGGGCGGGGGTGTGCGCGGGCGGCCGGCGACGGGCGCCCCGGGGGACCCCGGTGACGATCTCGCGCCGGGGCGGCGACTGCTGCTGCTCCTCGGCCATGGTGCCGGAGTCTACGCAGCGACCGGCTATTTGAGGAGGCGCGAGAGCCGTCGGTCGGCCAGGGGCTTCCCGCCGGTCTGGCAGGTGGGGCAGTACTCCAGCGAGGAGTCGGCGAACGACACCGAGCGTACGGTGTCCCCGCACACCGGGCACGGTTCACCGGCCCGGCCGTGCACCCGTAGGCCGCTCTTCTTCTCGGCCTTGAGTCGGCCCGCCGCGACCCCGTGGGCCCGGCCGACGGCCTCGCCCAGGGTGCTCCGTACGGCCTCGTAGAGCCCGGTGAGCTGCTCCTGCGTGAAGGAGGCGGCGAGTTTGAACGGCGAGACCTTGGCGGCGTGCAGGATCTCGTCGCTGTAGGCGTTGCCGATTCCCGCGATCACGCTCTGGTCCCGCAGCACGCCCTTGATCTGGCGCCGCTCCCCCGCGAGCAGCGCGGCGAAGGCGTCCCGGTCGAAGCCCTCGGCGAGCGGATCGGGGCCGAGGCGGGCGATGCCGGGCACCTCCCGCGGGTCGTGGACCACGTACACGGCGAGGCGTTTTTGCGTTCCGGCCTCGGTGAGGTCGAAGCCTCCGCCGCCGACCAGGCTGACGCGCAGGGCGAGCGGGCCCTTGCCGGGGCGCGGCGGCTGCGCCGGCAGGGTGTCCTGCCAGCGCAGCCAGCCGGCCCGGGCCAGGTGCGTGACGAGGTGGAGCTCGCCGACCGGCAGGGCCAGGAACTTGCCGTACCGGGCGGTGGCGCCGGCCGGCTGCCCTTCGAGGGCGGTCAGCGGCGGATCGTAGGTCTTGAGCACGCTCACCGCGAGCGGGAGGACGCGCTCCACCACCCGCCCGGTGAGGTGCTCGTCGAGGTACTCCCTGAGGGCCTCGACCTCGGGCAGCTCCGGCATGGTCCCAGCCTGCCGCCGGCTCAGGCGAAGCGCGAGCTGGGCACCGGGCCGGGCGAGGCGACGCGGTCGCGGGGCGAGGTGAGCCAGCCGTCGCGGACGGCGGACACGAAGGCTCGGAAGGCCTCGTCGGGGTCGGGCGGGGTGGCGCCGTCGCCCTCGTCCGGGTCGGCGGCGGCCCGCACGATGTCCTGGGCGATCTCTTCCTCGGGCCTCTCGTCGTCCTTCCACCGTGGGGAGACGAACTGGCACAGCAGCGTGCTGAAGTCCGCGCCCACCGCGGGCGGATCGGTCCAGCAGGTGGCGTGCTCGAACAGGATCTGGCCGTCGGTCCGCGCGTGCAGGGTACGCAGCAGGTCCGGGTCGGTCGCGTTCAGGTCGTAGGCGACGACGAGGGTGTCCGTCCGTGCGGGGTCGTACGGTACGGCCGGCAGCCCGAGCACCTGTGCGGCGGCGAGCCCGAGGATCCGGTCGGACCGGCCGGGCAGCAGGGAGACCGTGGCGGGGCGGCGCCCGGCGGCCTCCAGGGCGAGTGCCAGCCGGCTCAGGCCGCGGTGACACGTCTCGGGGGTGTCCCCGAGGTAGGCGAACCGGCCGGTCATCCCGGCGTCCCAGCCGTGCTCGGAAAGGGTGCCCAGGACTCCGCCGGTCAGGCCGTAGTGCCAGCCGCGCAGGTCGGTGCGGCCCAGCGGATCCGGATGGCCGGCCGCGCTCTGGGCCCGGCGTGCCCGGTCCGTGCGGTGCAGCCGGTGCCGCTGGCGGGCGTGGGCGCCGGACCACTGCGGGTCCTCGGGGGCGGGGAGGTCCGCGCCGATCCGCGCGGCGGTGTCCAGGTCCCCCGCCAGCAGGGTGTGGTGCACGAGGAGGTACGTCTCGGGCCAGGCGGGCAGCTCCGGGCCGCGGCCGGTGAGCAGGTCGACCACCTCGGCGTGCCGGTCGTCGTCCTCCAGGGCGGACACCAGCTCGGTGAGGAGCGCCCGTGAGTCGGGGAGCAGCCGGAGGCCCTCACGGAGCGGTGCGACGGCGAGGAAGGCTATGCCGCGCTCGACGCAGGCGTAGCCGAGGTCGTAGAGGGCTTGGGGCTCGCCGGGCCGGTCGGCGGCGGCCCTGGCGGCGCCGGCCAGGTCCTCGAACCCGGCGGCTTCGGCCAAGGCCCGCGTGGCCTCGGCGAGTTCGGTGATCGATGCCGTCTCGGCGTGCGGGCGCAGGGACCGCACCGCTCCGGGCAGATCTTCCTTTTTCAGGAATCGGCGTACTTCGTCCATGGCGTTGGTCATCGCCCCTGATCCTCACGGAGCGGGGCCGGGCCCGCAACGGACTTTCGGGGGCCACCGAGCGCGCCCGGTGGCCCCGGGCGGTCAGGTCCGGGCGATCAGCGCGTAGCGCTCGTCGGTGACGGGGCCGCCGCACAACTCGGTCTCGTCGCTGAGCGGTTCGATGCTCAGGCCGGACACGAGGGGCCGGACCGCGGCGGCCAGGTCCTCGGCGGTGATCCCGCCGTACCAGGGCAGCGATGCGGCTCCGTCGACATAGGGGACGCCGCTGTCGCCGGCTTCCCGCCACCGCCCCTCGACGAGAACCAGCCGCCCTCCCGGGCCGAGCCGCGCGACCCAGGCGCGGAGCGCGGCGCCGGGATCGGGCAGGGTCCACAGCAGATGTCGGCAGAGCAGGACGTCGTACCGGGCCGGCCCGGTCGGCGGATCCGCGGCGTCGCCGACGAGGAATCGTCCCGCGAGGCCCGCGGCCGCGAGTTTGGCCTCGGCCCGCTCCACCATCCGGGGCGCGAGATCGACCCCGGTCACCCGGTGCCCGGCCTCGGCCGGCAGCAGGGACAGCGAGCCGGTACCGCAGCCGACGTCGAGGACGTCGGCGGGTGCGCCGGGCAGCCAGGATCTCAGCAGCCGGGACCAGGCGGCACGGGTGTGCTCCTGGCGCAGGCCGTGATCGGGCTCGTCGTCGAACGCGGCCGCGGCGGCGTCCCAGTACGCGGTGATGGCGCGGGTGGTGTCGGACATGCCGGTGATCCTGCCGGAGGCCACCGACAACGGGCCGGTGACGAGGCCTCGGTCCCACCACGCGCGGGGCAGGGCGGGGCCGGGGCCCGGACCGGACCGGGTCAGCCCATCACGAACTCGCACCACACGCACTTGCCGCCGCCCCGCGGCTCCACGCCCCAGACGTCCGCCAAGCGGTCCACCAGCATCAGGCCCCGCCCCGAGACGCCCGAATCCCCCGCCTCGCGGCGGCGCGGCAGTGCGCTGGAGCGGTCCTCGACCTCCACCCGGAGACGGCGCTGGGGGCCCGCCAGGACCCGTAGGGTCACGATCGCCGGGCCGTCCGTGTGCATCAGGGCGTTCACGATCAGCTCGTCCGCGACCAGTTCGATCTCGTCGGCCCGTTCCCGGGCGCCCCAGGCCCGCACCGCCGCCCCGATCATGTGCCGGGCGGCCACCAGGGCTTCCGGGTCGCCCGGTGCCACGTGCTGCTGGAGGCGGCCGCCGCCTTCCTGGGCGGCCACCACGTGGCGGCGCAGCAGGAGCAACGCCATGTCGTCGTCCCCGCCCCGTTCGTCGACGATCTCGCACAGCAGGTCCGCGAGGAGCTGCAGGTCCGCGGGCCCGCGCCGGATGTGGGAGGTCAGGAGCTGGATCCCGTCGTCGAGATCGGCGCCGGGCTGTTCCACGAGGCCGTCGGTGCACAGCAGGATCGTTTCCCCGGGGTCCAGCTCCACCGTGGTCACCGGGTACTCCAGGCGGCCGAACTCCGCCGAGAGGCCGAGCGGCATCCCGCCGGCCACCGGGAGCCGGTGGCAGTCCCCGTCGCGGGTGCGCAGCAGGGGGTCGATGTGGCCGGCCCGGACCACCTGGAGGACGCCCGTCGCGAGGTCGGCCTCCACGTACGTGCAGGTAGCGAACCTGTCGGTGTCCAGCTCGTGGAGGAAGACGGAGGCCCGGGCCATGACCGTGCCCGGCGAGTGGCCCTCGGCGGCGTACGCGCGCAGCACGATCCGCAGCTGGCCCATGACGGCCGCCGCGTGCGTGTCGTGGCCCTGTACGTCGCCGATGACGGCGCCGACCCGGCCGCCCGGCAGCGGGATGACGTCGTACCAGTCGCCGCCGATGTCCTGGCCCATCCGGGCGGATCGGTAGCGCACGGCGATCTCCCCACCGGCCACCGAGGGGATCCGTCGCGGCAGCATGGCCTGCTGGAGGCCCTCGGCCAGGTCGTGCTCCTGCTCCAGCAGCATGGCCCGCTGGAGGCTCTGCGCGATGCTGCTGCCGAGGGCGACGAGCAGGTTGCGCTCTTCCTGCGTGAAGCCGTCCTTGTCCTGGTAGAGCAGCCCGATCGCGCCGATCGGCCGGGCCTGGGCGATGAGCGGCAGGTAGGCGGCGGCCGAGATCCGCATGTACGAGATCCTCGACCAGAGCCCGGGGTAGTCGCGGGCGAACTCCTGCGCCGAGTCGAGGAAGCGCGGCTCCAGCGAGCGGACGACCTCGCTCATCGGGTACTGCTCGTCGATGCGGGTGTAGCGGGTGCCGGGGACGAAGCTGTCCTCCGGGCCCTCGGCGACCAGGTGGATCCGGCCGGCTTCGACGAGGCCCATCACCATGCCCATCGAGCCGAGCCGTTCCAGTCCGTGGGCGTCGCCGATGACGTCGATGACGTCGCGCACGGTGCGGGCGTGCGCGAGGGCGGCGGTGGTGGACTCGACCACCGATGTCTGGCGGCGTCGCTCCTCGTCCAGGCCGAGCCGCTCCGCCGAGTGGCTGAGCTCGTCGGTGGCGTCCCGGACGATGCCGATGATCCGGTACGGGCGGCCGTCCTGGTGGCGCATCACGCGGCCCTGCGTGTGCGTCCAGCGCAGCCGCCCGTCGTGGCGGCGGATCCGGAAGTAGGCGCCGTAGCTGTCCTCCCCGCTCTTGAGGGCGGAGGCGACGAGGGCGTCCAGCCGGCTCGCCTCGGTGGCGGGGACGCGCGGGTCGAGCGACTCCGGCCGGCCGTCGTACTCGTCGGGAGTCGTGTCGAAAACGTCGAGGGCGGCTTCGTCCATGTGCATGAGACCGGTGACCAGGTCCCAGTCGAAACTGCCCATGCGGTTCAGCGAGAGCGACCGGTCCGGGTGTGCGGGCCAGTCGTCCGGCAGCGATACGGTGGTCGGCACCGATCCACCATGACACACGGGCCGGTCAGGCGCTCTCCAGCGGAATGCTCCCGTCCGAGGGCTGCGGCTGCAGGGCCGGGTCCACCGCCGTGTCGGGAACGATCGCGTTCGGGTCGTAGGGGGCGTTGGGGAGGTCTGGGTCGGACGAGATGTCCGGGCCGAACGGATCCGCGGGGTCGACGGGCAGCGCGGTCGATCCGTCGGGAGCCTGCGGAAAGGCCTGCTCATCGGGGTTCGCCGGCTGCATGTCGGTCGTCCCGTCCCCGGGGTTTCCGGACGGCGGCCGCTGGGGCTGCTCCGGCTGTCGCGGCCGGGTGGACGGGTTCGACGGTGTGCCAGGGTTCCGGGGCTGGTTCCCGCCGGGCGAGTTCTGCGAGGCCTGCGGGTCCCGCGCGCAGTCCGTCGCCCCGGGTGTCGGCGCCGCGGGGGCGTTCGGTGCGGCCGGTGCGGCCTGGTTCGGCGGGCAGGGCTCGCCGGACGCGGCCCCGGACGGGGTGATCGGTCCGTCCGGGATGCCGGCGGACGGGTCGTACGGGGGCAGTGCGGTCGGGGTCCGGTCCTGTGCTCCGTCGTCGCCCCGCTTGCGCTCGATCCAGGTGTTGTCGGCGATGTTGACGATCACCAGGCTGTTGATCACGTGGGCGGTGGGTTCGATGACGACGACCTGGTTGGCCTGGTAGCCGCTCCACGGGTCGCCCTTGTGCAAGGGGGACCCCTTGGCGGTGCGCGGGGCGGCCAGCGGGTTTCCGCAGCCGCAGCGGACCCGGGGCATGCCGTGTTCGTCGACGAGGACGGCGGTGCCGGCCTGGAGGACGGACTGGAAGTCGTCGGCGGCGCCGTCGCGGAAGGCGTGGTTGGTGACCCGGGTGTCCGCGCGCAGGACGACGGGCGTCAGGCCGCGCAGGAATTCGGGGATCTTCTCCTCCTGGATGTTCGACGCCTCGGCGAAGGCGCGGGCCTTGGCCTCGTCGCCGGTCAGGAAGCCGACCTGCTGTTCCACGTCGCAGCTGCCGAGCCGCTGGGTGCCTCCGTACAGGCCGGGGGTGGCCGCGTTGACGGTGCGGATGCCCTGTCCGGTCGCGTTGGGCAGCGGGGGCTGTACGGGGGCGGACTCGGCGGTGGCCGAGGAGGGGGTGAAGGGGTCGGGGCCGGCGGAGGCCACGGGCTGGAGGTAGACCTCCTGGCTCTCGGCCCCGGGGGCGCCCTTCGGCTCCTCCGCGCCGCCGCACGCCGCGGCGAGCAGGCCGAGGAGGGCGAAGAGGGCTGCTCCTGCGGGTGCATGACGACGCGACGTCTGACGCGGTGTCGGAAGTGACGGTCCGTTCACTTGAATCTCCCTGTTCGCCCCGATTGCTCCCTCTTGTCTGCCGCATCCGCGCAGGAGTCGCAACCGGAGCGCGCCTTGAACATGTTCAAGGAACGCCGTAGGCTCACCAGCGTGAGTTGAACGCGTTCAAGGCGTTGGCCGCGGTGTGGGTGTTGGGGGGAGTCCAGGGTGACGGTACTGGTGAATGTGATCGTCACCCTGGGCATGCTCCACGTCGTCCCGGCAGGCCTGCGGCTCATCGACCCGGTCCGGTTCCTGCGCACGGCCCGCCACTGGCCGCTCGCGGCCGCACCCGGTGCGCTGTGCCTGTGGCTGCCGCGCGGAATGCCCGCCACCGCACTCGCCGCGCTGTACGCGGCGGCCTGCCTGGCGCTCGCCGCCCGAGCGCCGCTCCGGCTGCCGCGCGGTCGCCCCCTCACCCCGCCCGCGATCGCCGTCACCACCGCGCTGCTCTCGCCGTCGATCGCCGCCACCGCCCTGGTCGCCGAGCGCGCGGGGTACCGGCTCTTCGGCTTCGAGCTCGACATCCTGGCGCTCACCGTGCCCCACTTCCACTTCGCCGGGTTCACCGCCGCGCTGGTCGCCGGGTTGGTGTGCCGCGCGGTGGGCGGCACCGCCGGGACCGGCGGCCTCGCGCGCTGGGCCGCGTACAGCGTCCCCGCGGGCACCCTGCTCGTCCTGGTCGGCTACTTCGTCGACGACTGGGCCGAGCTGCTGGGCGCGGTGGTCCTGACCGGCGGGATGTGGGCCGTGGCCCTGCTCACCTGGCGGGAGATCCGGCCCACCGGCCCGGACCGGACCACACGGACCCTGCTCGCCACCTCGGCGGGCGTGCTCGTGGCCACCATGCTGCTCGCCCTGTGGTGGGCGGTCGGCGAGGCCACCGGGATCACGCACCCCACCCTGACCTGGATGGCCGCCACCCACGGCCTCGGCAACGCCCTCGGTTTCGCCCTGTGCTCGGTACTCGCCTGGCGCCGACTGACCGCCGAAACCCGTGAGGCCCGTGAGGCCCGTCCTGCGGATCAGGCCGCCCTCGCGGTGCCGGGCCCCGGCACCGGACCTCGACCACGACCACGCACCACCTCCGACCGAGTGGAGATCTCGCCATGACCCGCCTCCTCAGCGCCGGCCGGGACACCGTCAACTACCCCGACCGGGGCGCGACGGCCCACCGGCCACTGCCCGCCGGCTACAACCACCTGCACCACCGCACCCGCCTCGGACACGGCCGAGCCGTCTTCGAGACCGCCGGAACCGCGGTCACCACCTTCCACGCCCACCGGACCTCGGGCATGCGCGTACAGGCCGAGGACGCCGCGGTCCGGCCCGGCGGCCGGGTGATCGTCGGGATCGGCCTCGGGCCGCTGCGCATCGACGCTCCGTGCGAGGTGATCTGGACCGCGTACGAGCCCTCCCGCATCGGTTTCGCCTACGGCACCCTGGCCGGGCACCCCGAGTGCGGCGAGGAGTCCTTCGTCGTGGACATGGACCCGGACGGCACGGTGTGGTTCACGGTCACCGCCTTCAGCCGCCCGAACACCTGGTACACCCACCTCGCCGGCCCGCTGATCCCCTTCCTCCAGCGGAGCTACGCCCGCCTGCTCGGTCACCACCTGCGCAGGCTGGCCGTCACCGGCTGACCGGTCCGATACTGGAGGCGATGGACTGGTTCACGGCGCCCGGGTACTGGCTCGCCCGGCTGGTCTTCCAGCGGGCCCTGGCCGGGGTCTACCTCGTGGCCTTCCTCGGGGCCGCCCTGCAGTTCCGGGCCCTGATCGGGGCGCACGGCATGACGCCCGTACCGCGCTACGTACGGTACGTGCCCTTCCGTCGTGCCCCGAGCCTCTTCCAACTGCGCTACTCCGACCGGCTCTTCGCCGGCTGCGCCTGGGGCGGCGCGGCGCTGGCCGCGGCCCTGGCGGCCGGGGCCGGCGACGAGGTGCCCCTGGCCGCGGCCATGGCGATGTGGGCCGTGCTGTGGCTGCTCTACCTCTCGATCGTGAACGTGGGGCAGACCTGGTACTCCTTCGGCTGGGAGTCGCTGCTGCTGGAGGTGGGCTTCCTCGCCGTCTTCCTCGGCAACGCGCGGGTCGGTCCGCCCGTGCTGGTGCTGTGGCTGCTGCGCTGGGTGCTCTTCCGGGTGGAATTCGGGGCCGGGCTGATCAAGATGCGCGGGGACCCCTGCTGGCGCGAGCTGACCTGCCTGTACTTCCACCACGAGACGCAGCCGATGGCCGGGCCGCTGAGCTGGTTCTTCCACCGGCTGCCGAAACCGCTGCACCGGGTGGAGTGCGCGGCCAACCACGTGACCCAACTGATCGTCCCGGTGCTGCTGTTCACCCCGCAGCCGGTGGCCTCGTACGCCGCCGGGATCATCATCGCGACGCAGCTGTGGCTGGTGCTCTCGGGCAATTTCGCCTGGCTGAACTGGATCACGATCACCCTGGCCGTCTCGGCCGTCGACTTCACCGGCCTGGTGGGCGCGCCCCCGGCCGCCGCCGCGCGCACGGGTCCCGTGTGGTTCGTGGCCCTGGTGTGCGCGGTCACCGTGCTCGTCCTGTTCCTCAGCCGGCACCCGGTGCTCAACATGGTCTCGCGCCGCCAGGTGATGAACCGCTCCTTCGACGCGCTGCACCTGGTCAACACCTACGGGGCCTTCGGCTCGGTCGGCCGGGTCCGGATGGAGGTGGCGGTGGAGGGCACCGCGGACCGGGTACCGCGCGCGGACGGGGACTGGCGCGAGTACGGCTTCAAGGGCAAGCCGGGCGAACCGAAGCGGCTTCCACGCCAGTTCGCCCCCTACCACCTGCGGCTGGACTGGTTGATGTGGTTCGCCGCCCTCTCCCCCGACTACGCGCGGGACTGGTTCGGGCCGTTCGTGGAGCGGCTGCTCGCGGGCGACCGGGACACGCTGCGGCTGCTGCGCGCCAACCCGTTCCCGGACGCCCCGCCCGTCCATGTCCGCGCCCTGCTGTACCGCTACCGGTTCACCACCTGGCGGGAGCGGCGCGAGACGGGGGCCTGGTGGCACCGGACGCTCGTGCGCGAGTACCTCCCTCCGACCCGCCTCGCGGACGCGCACCGCTCAGAGCCCGAGTAGGGCGGCCTCCCGCTCCGCGGAGATGCCCTTGGTCGGTACGTCGGCGCGCTGTGGGGCGGCCCCGCCGAGCGTGCGCAGCCAGGCCCAGGTGTCGGCCACGGTCTCCTCGACCGGCCGGCACGTCAGACCGGCCGCCAGGGCCTTGGCGACGTCCCCGCGGTGCATGTGGTCGTGGGCCTCGCCCTCGGGAACCCAGACGGGCATCTCGGTCCAGGGCTCCACCCCGGCCTCCAGGAGCCGTTCCGGGTCGGTCCAGCGCAGTTCGGCGCCGCCCCCGGTGGTGGCGACGCAGGCGTCGAGGAGCCCGCCCATCGTGGCGTGTCCGGACGGGGCGACCACGTTGTACGCGCCCGCGCGCCCCGCCTCGGCGGCGTCCAGGGTCCAGCGGGCGAGGTCGCGTACGTCGACGTACTGGATCGGGAGTTCGCGCGGTCCGGGAGCGAGCACGGGGCCGCCGCGAGCGGTGCGGTTCAGCCACCAGGGCAGCCGGCCGACGTTCTCGTACGGGCCGAGGATCAGCCCGGCGCGTGCGAGCAGGGCACGGTCCCCGAAGGCGTCGAGGGCGGCGAGTTCACCGCCCCGCTTGTCCTCGGCGTAGGCGGTCGACCCGGCGTCCGGCGAGCCCTCGACCAGGGGGCCGTCCTCGGCGAGGCCGGCCGGGGCGGGGTAGGCGTACACCGAGCGGCTGGAGACGTACGCGTACCGCGCGGCCCGGTCGCGCAGCAGGCGGGCGCTGTCGCGTACGGCCGTGGGGGCGCCGCCCCAGGTGTCGACGACCAGGTCCCACTCCCCCGTACCGAGGGCGGCCGACCCACCGGGGGCGGTGCGGTCCCCGTGGAGGGCGGAGGTGCCCGGTGGGGGCGCGTGGTGTCCGCGGTGGAAGACGGTCACCTCCCAGCCCCGGGCCAGGGCGTCCTCGGTGATCGCGCGTCCGACGAATTCGGTACCACCCAGCATCAGCAGCTTCATGCCCGCCAGCCTGCAGGGGCGAGCGGGGCGGCGGAAGAAGTGATCGCCGTGAGCGATGACGCTCAGGGCGTAGCCGGACGGGGAACCTCACCGGAGCCGGCGCGGTGGCCCGTCATCCGGGCAGGGCAGCGCCCCCGGTGCTCGTGGGCACGAGGGGGCGCTGGGCACCGCTGTACGGACTAGTCGATTCCGGGAAGGATGTGCGCCTCCGCCAGGTCGTCCTCGTACCCGGCCAGCCGGATCGGGGCGGATCGGGCCCAGACCTCGAGGCTTCCGAGTTCGTCGGTCCGGGGCTTCGCCCGCGTTCCCGTCCGCTCCATCGCCGTCGGTTCGGTCTTCGTCTTCTCAGTCACCGCGCACTCCTTCGTGTCGCGCAACCCGGCAAGCGGACCGCGCGCCGGGCAAGGGATTGAAAGGTTTCCGGACGCGGTGGCGCCTTGGTGGAGCGCGGCCCGGATGGGGGCCGTCTTGATGCCCCAGAGTACACATATGAGCGGACCTCCGCTCGATAGGAAGGCAAAATCCGCTGCGCCCTCTTACTTTCGCCCCTGGTTCAGCAAGTCGTGGTCCTACGGGTACGGGAGAGGTGATCTGCTCGACCCCGGACGCGCGGGGCGTGACGGAGGGGGTCGGCGGTGGTGAGGTCCGAAATACCCGAGGCTCAAGTCCCTTATGTGACAAGCGTTTTGGAGCTGATGGAGCTGTTGCGCGCCGACCCCGACGACCGGGGCCTGCGCACCGCGGCCCTGCTGCGCCGCTCACACCCCTTCGACAAGGAACTGCAGATCGCGGGCTTGGTGCACCGCCTGGCCAGTTTGCTCCGTCTGAGTGACGGAGCGGTTACGGTCGGAGTGGCGGCGGAGTCGATCCGTCCGTTGCTGGGTGAGCGGGTGGCCCGGCTGGTACGGCTACAGGCGCCGCACCGGAGGACCGACGAGCCCGCCGGGCACCGCGCCGGCGGGGACGCCGACGCGGTGGCCACCCTGCGTCAGGCCCGGGACGCGGCCGCCGCGGCCGGCCTGGACGCGGGCGTACTGGAGGACTGGCAGCCGCTGCTGGAACTGGTCGCGGCCGGGGCCGCCTGCCGGGCCGGGTCCCCCGGGAACGCACTCGACCCCCTCGGTTCGTCGAGGGGGTCGAGCGGGCCGTACTAGGGAGCGCCGGGGCCGAGGACCGTCCCGGGCTCCCCGGTGGCTACCAGTTCGCCGGGGCGTAGTCCTTGAGGAAGACGCCGAACAGGTCCTCGCCGGCCTCACCGCGGACGATCGGGTCGTAGACGCGGGCCGCGCCGTCGACCAGGTCCAGCGGGGCGTGGAAGCCCTCCTCGGCGAGGCGCAGCTTGTCGAAGTGCGGACGCTCGTCGGTGATCCAGCCCGTGTCGACCGAGGTCATCAGGATGCGGTCGGTCTGGAACATCTCCTGGCCGCTGGTCCGCGTCACCATGTTCATCGCGGCCTTGGCGGCGTTGGTGTTCGGGTGCCCCGCGCCCTTGTAGCCGCGGCTGAAGACGCCCTCCATCGCGGAGACGTTGACGATGTACGCCCGGCCGGTGGCGGCCTTGCGGGCCGCCTCCGCCATGGCCGGTCGGAGTGCGCTGATCAGGATGAACGGCGACGTGTAGTTGCACAGCTGGGTCTCGAGGAGCTCCACCGGGGAGATCTGGTCGATGGTCTGCACCCAGGTGTTGCTGTCGACGACGTCCGGCAGCAGGCCGCCCGCGTCGATGGCGGTGCCGGCGAGGTGCCGCTCCAGGCTGGCGTTGCCCGCGACGAGCGCGAGGTCGGCGACCTTCTGCGCCTCGAGCCCGCTCACGCCGACGGGCAGCGCCGCCAGGCCGTCGACGGCGCCGGAGTTGAAGGCGCCGATGACGTGGTGGGCGGGGAGCTCACCGGCGGGGAGCGGGGCGCCCTCGCCCTCGACCAGTGCCGCGTAGGCGCTGGGCAGGCGGCGCACGGTCTGCGTCGCGTTGTTGATCAGGATGTCGAGCGGACCGGCCGCGGCCACCTGCTCGGCGAGGGCCACGGACTGGGCCGGGTCGCGCAGGTCGATGCCGACGACCTCCAGGCGGTGCATCCAGTCCGCGGAGTCCTCCATCGCCTTGAAGCGGCGGATGGCGTCCTTGGGGAAGCGCGTGGTGATCGTGGTGTGGGCGCCGTCGCGCAGCAGCCGCAGCGCGATGTACATGCCGATCTTGGCCCGGCCGCCGGTGAGCAGCGCGCGCTTGCCGGTCAGGTCGGCGCGGGCCTCCCGCCGGGTCCGGTTCTCGACGGCGCAGGACGGGCAGAGCTGGTGGTAGAAGTAGTCGACCTCGACGTAGCGCGTCTTGCAGACGTAGCAGGAGCGCGGGCGCTGGAGTATCCCGGCGATCCGGCCGGCCTCCGTGACCGAGGAGGGCAGGATGCCTTCGGTCTCGTCGTCGATGCGCTCGGCGGAGCCGGTCGCGGTGGCCTCGGTGACGGCCTTGTCGTTGGCGGTCTTGGCGGCGCGACGCTCCTGGCGGCGGCGCTGCTTGACCGTCCGGTAGAGGCCGGCGGTGGCACGGCGTACGGTGATCGCGTCGGGGTGGTCGACGTCGAGCTTGTCCAGCTCGTCGAGCACGCTGAGGCAGAGGGCCAGCCGGTCGGGGTCGATACCGGGCCCGAAGGCGTGCCCGTACTCGTGGCCGTAGTCCTGGCTGTCTTCGGTCACCGTCATCGCCGCTGCCGTTCCTTGATCACTCGTCCGCATCCGCCTGCTGCGGAAGTCCTCAAAAGGGCAACTGTACGGATGCCACACGCCCGGAGACAAACCTGCTCCCGTCCACCTCACGCATCGCGAGCGGATCGTCACCGTGCGCGGCCGATCGGTGACGCCGGGGCACGACGGGAGTCGCTTTCCGCTGCCTGAATGGCCACGCTGCGTACTCCCGTACTACGTCGGGAGTATGACTGATCACCACCTGTGGACGGAGGAATAGCGCAGGTGGGTCGGGCATTGTGGAGCTTATGAGTGCACTGGCGCTGTCGGTCCTGCTCTGCCTCGTGTCCGCCGTGGCGTACGCGGGTGGCGCGATCGTCCAGGAACGGGTCGCGGCGACCACGCCGGACCGCCCGTACGCCCCGCTGCGCCGGGGTGGCTGGTGGGTGGCGGTGGGGCTGAACGGCCTCGGTGCGCTGCTGCACGTGGTGGCCCTGGCGTACGGGCCGCTGAGCCTGGTCCAGCCGTTGGGCGCCCTGACCATCGTCTTCGCCCTGCCGATGGCCGCCCTGTTCGTACGGCGCCGGGCGGGAGCGGCCGCCTGGCGCGGGGCGGTGCTGGCCACGGTCGGGCTGGCCGGGCTGCTGGCGCTGACCGGCGGGAGCGGACGGGCGGAGCAGGCGCTGGCGCAGGACGAGCGGCGCGTGTTGCTGATCGTGACCGGGGCGGTGGTGCTGGCACTGTTCCTGGTGGCGCACCGGATGCACCGGGCGGTGCTGCACAGTGTGCTGCTGGCCGCGGCCGCCGGGACGGCCTTCGGCATGGCTTCCGTGTTCACCAAGTCGGTGGCCGAGGTCTTCGGGCCGGGTGCGCCTGCGGGTCTGTGGCCCGACCTCGTGGCGATCGCGGTCCTCGCGGCGATCGGGCTGCTGCTGTCGCAGGCGGCCTACCGGGGGGCCGGGCTGACCGCGCCGCTGGCCACGGTGACGGTGATCAACCCGGTGGTGGCGGCGACGGTCGGCATCACGCTGTTCGACGAGGGCTTCCGGTTCGGGGCCGCGGGCGCGACGGCGGCGGTGGCCAGCGCGACGCTCGCCGCGGCCGGCCTGATCCTGCTCACCGTCGTGCCCTCGCACGTGCGCGGGTCAGATGCGGACCCCGTGGCCTCGGAGGTACTTGAGCGGGTCGATGTCGGAGCCGTATCCGGGTCCCGTGCGCATCTCGAAGTGCAGGTGCGGTCCGGTGGTGTTGCCGGTCGACCCGGAACGGCCGATGCGCTGTCCTCCGGAGACCTGCTGACCGGCCTTGACGCCGAGGGCGGAGAGGTGGGCGTACTGGGAGTACCGGCCGTCGGTGTGCCGGATGACGACCTGGTAGCCGTAGGCCCCGGCCCAGCCGGCGGAGACGACCGCGCCGGGTCCCACCGACTTGACGGTGGTGCCGGTCGCCACCGGGAAGTCGACGCCCGTGTGGTAGCCGCTGGACCAGGAGGATCCCGAGACGCGGTACGCGGTGCCGAGGGCCGCGTCGACGGGGGCGGAGAAGCCGCCCGCCGCCGGCTTCTGCTGCGCTGAGGCGGGCTCGGGTGCGGGCTTCTCGGCGGGCTTCTCGACCGGCTTGGGTGCGGGCTTCTCCACCGGATCGGGTGCCGGCTTCTCGGCGGCAGGTTCCACGGGTGTCACCGGGTCGGCGGTCCGCGGCGGCTTCTCGGGGTCCTGCCTGGGCGGCGGCGGTAAGGCCGGCCCCGTGGTGATCCGCAGCGTGAGCCGCTGACCCGGGAAGATCAGGTTCGGGTCGGCGCCGATGGTGGTGCGGTTGGTCTCGTACAGCGCCTGCCAGCCGCCTTCGACGTGCTGGTCGGTGGCGATCGCCGAGAGCGAGTCGCCGGGTGCGACGACGTACGGGTTCGGCAGGACGGTGGTTCCCGTCGGAACCGGTCCGCCGCCCTGCTGCGGGGCCGTCCGCGCCGCGGGCACCACGGGCGCCACCGGGGACCGTCCCTGCGTCTGCGGGGTGACGGCGGGCGCCGGGCCGCTGCGCGAGAGTCCGGCCCGCTTACCGCATTCGGGCCAGGCTCCGGGCCCTTGGCCCTTCAGGACCTTCTCCGCCACCGCGATCTGTTGGTCCTTGGTGGCCAGGTCGGCGCGCGGGGCGTAGGCGGTGCCGCCGAAGGCGCGCCAGGTGCTCTGGCTGAACTGGAGGCCGCCGTAGTAACCGTTGCCGGTGTTGATGCGCCAGTTGTTCGTCGACTCGCAGGACGCGACCTTGTTCCAGGTGTCCACGGAGGCCGCGTGGGCGACTCCGGCCCCGATGAGCGGGAGCGCGATCCCGGCACCGCCGGCGGTGACGGCCAGTGAGGCGCGGTTGATGCTGCTCGGCTGATACCGGCGGTGCCGGCCCCGTACACCCATGGGAGCCCCCATCGAAGACATCAGGAACCGCACAACTTAACGTCACGACCAGAGCGTGACAAGAGGCGCAACGGGGCGCATGCCAAGGGAACTTGACTGTATCTCCGTGAGTAAAAGATCCGCCGGTGCCGGCGCGGGGGTAGCTTCGGTGCTCCCCGTCCACCGAAGGCACACCGAAGCAAGCAGGAGCGCACCGATGAGCACCAGCACAGCCCAGATCGGCGTCACCGGACTCGCTGTCATGGGCAGCAACCTCGCCCGCAACTTCGCCCGCAACGGATTCACCGTGGCCGTCCACAACCGGACGGCGGCCAGGATCACCGCGCTGGTCGAGGAGTTCGGGCACGAGGGCACCTTCGTGGCGGCCGGGTCGGCGAAGGAGTTCGTCGACGCGCTGGAGCGCCCCCGGCGCATCGTCGTCATGGTCAAGGCCGGGGAGCCGACCGATGCCGTGATCCGCGAGTTCGCCCCGCTCCTGGAGGAGGGCGACGTCATCATCGACGGCGGCAACGCCCACTTCGAGGACACCCGGCGGCGCGAGCGTGAACTGCGCGAGCAGGGGCTGCACTTCGTGGGTGTGGGCATCTCCGGCGGCGAGGAGGGCGCGCTGCTCGGCCCGAGCATCATGCCGGGCGGCTCGACGCAGTCGTACGCCTCTCTCGGGCCGCTGCTGGAGAAGATCTCCGCGAAGGCCGCCGACGGCACGCCCTGCACCTCGCACGTGGGGCCCGACGGCGCCGGACACTTCGTCAAGATGGTGCACAACGGCATCGAGTACGCCGACATGCAGCTCATCGCCGAGGCGTACCACCTGCTGCGCCAGGTCGCGGGCTACTCCCCCGCGAAGATCGCGGAGACCTTCCGGGCGTGGAACCGGGGGCGCCTGGACTCGTACCTGATCGAGATCACGGCGGAGGTGCTCGCGCACACGGACGCCGCGACCGGGCGCCCGTACGTCGACGTCGTGGCCGACGCCGCCGAGCAGAAGGGCACCGGGCGCTGGACGGTGCAGATCGCCCTCGACCTCGGGGTACCGGTGTCGGGGATCGCCGAGGCGGTCTTCGCCCGCGCGGTCTCCGGCCACGCGGACCTGCGGACGGCGGCGCGCGGGCTCGCGGGCCCGGCGGCCACCGCGCTCGCGCCGGAGGCGGCGGAGGCCTTCGCCGCCCAGGTGGAGCAGGCGCTGTACGCGTCGAAGATCGTCTCGTACACCCAGGGCTTCCACCAGATCCGGGCCGGCAGCGAGGAGTACGGCTGGAACGTGGACCTGGGCGCCGTGGCCTCGCTGTGGCGCGGCGGCTGCATCATCCGGGCCGCGTTCCTGGACCGGATCCGGGCGGCGTACGACTCCCGACCGGAGCTGCCGAGCCTGCTGGCGGACGCGCACTTCGCCGAGGAGATCGCGGCCGCCCAGGACGGATGGCGCTCCGTCCTGGTGGAGGCGGTGCGCCAGGGCATCCCGGTGCCCGCCTTCGCGGCCTCACTGGCCTACTACGACGCCCTGCGCACGGAGCGCCTGCCCGCGGCCCTCACCCAGGGGCAGCGGGACTTCTTCGGGGCGCACACCTACCGGCGGACGGACCGCGAAGGCTCGTTCCACACCCTCTGGAGCGGCGACCGCTCCGAGGTCCGCACGTCGTAGATCCGGTCGTCAACTCAGGGGCCCGGGCTGCGGGATCGGCGCGGGCCCCGGCGGCGGCGGAATCGGGTCCGGCTCGGGCACGGGGCCGGGCACGGGCGGTACGGGCCGCGGCATGGGCTCGGGGTCGGGGAAGGGGTCGGGCCCCGGTACGGGCGGCTGCGTCTCTTCTGCATCTCGCTTCGACACCATATGGGCCACCTTCCCTCGATTGCGGCTGGTATGCCAGCGCGACGCCCGCTATGGCATGGAACGCATCGACAGGCCCGCGGCCAGGCCCGGAGCGGGGCTGGACAGCACCGGGATCGGGCTCGTGGCCAGGCCCGCGGCCTCGGCCATGGAGGCCTGGGCCAGCACGACGACGTCCGCGCCGGTGACGGAATCGGCCGCCGCGGCGATGCGGGCGAGGTAGCCGGTCGTGTCCCCGGCCTCGAAGCGCTCCCAGGCCCCGGAGACCAGGTGCGTACGGATCGACACGGGCCGCTCACCGGCCTCCTCGGCCAGCAGCTCCCCGGTCGGGGCGAGGGTGGACTCCAGGGCTGCCAGTACGGCGATCCGCGGCCCCGTCCGTACCGCGGCGGCGGCCATCGGCCGGTCCACCCGGAGCACCGGGACACCCAGCACGGGCGCCAGGGACTCCGCGGTCGCCCCGATGGTCGAGCAGGTGACCAGTACGGGCGTCGCTGCCCGCGCGAGCAGGCCCCGAAGGGCCGGAGTCACCGACTCCGGCCCTTCGACACGGGCCCGGTCCAGCAGCTCCGGGACCACCAGGTGCCGCAGGACGGCCCCCGGATGGTTCCGGTCACGCAGCGCGTCGAAGACCGGGACGTGCACGGGCGAGGTGTGCAGCAGGAGCAGATCGGTCACCGGAGGTCGCGGGCCGCGGCGAGCTGCGCCTTGGCGGCCGACACGACCTCGGCGGCCGGCTCGGGCGCCTCGTCGGGATGTTTGGCGGCCCAGCTCGCCGCGTAGGGGCAGAGCGGTACCACGGGTACTCCCTCGGCGGCGGCGATCCCGTAGAAGGTCCTCACCAGCCCGCCCGCGATACCCCGACCTTCGTGCTCCCGCTCGACGACGGTGTGCACCGCGACCAGGGCGTGAGGCGCTTCGGCGAGCACGAAGTACGCGATGTGGCCGACCACCGTCCCGTCCTCGACGGCGAGCAGCCGTCCGGCCGGGCGGTCGTCCCGGAACTCGATCGACATGATCCCCGACTCCTCTCAGAGAGCCACGGCGTGCGGGCCGCGCCGCTGGTCCGTACCCGGCACCGGGGCGGACGGGTCCGCACCCAGCTCGATGATCCGATTGTCCCCGTCCACGTGCACGACGCGGGGCTTCAGCACCCGGGCCTCGGCGTCCTCGACCTGCGCGTAGCTGATGAGGATGACCAGGTCCCCGGGGTGCACCAGATGCGCGGCGGCGCCGTTGATCCCGATGACCCCGGATCCGCGCTCGCCCTCGATGACGTAGGTCTCGAGGCGCGCACCGTTGGTGATGTCCACGATGTGGACGAGTTCCCCGGGCAGCAGATCGGCGGCGTCGAGCAGGTCGGCGTCGACGGTCACGGAGCCGACGTAGTGCAGGTCGGCCTGGGTGACGGTGGCCCGGTGGATCTTGGACTTGAACATTGTACGCATCATCGAGGTACCCCTGGATCTAGGCTCCCTGCCTGCGTTTTTGCAGGTCAAGGGCGGTTTCCTTACCCTACAACGAGTCGCATGTTCGGGCAGCATTCCCCAGGTTTTTCAGGACTCATGCTGACCAATTGCTGACTTTTCTGACGCATCGTCAGGACGGTTGCGCAGGCATCAGCCACTCCCCGCGCTCCCGTTCCGCTTCGACGACGCCAGCCTACGCAACGCCACCTCGGGCACCTCAAGGACCACCAAGATCGGCGGACGGCCGGAGCGTCCAGAGGTGCCCCCGCGCCGCGTCGACGGCGATCAGGCACCCGGCCGGCTCCCGCGCACCCGCCGGCGGGCACCGCAGGAGCGAGGGCCGTCAGCGAGCAGCGCGGCAAGGTAACAGTGAATCCCCGGTTAGCAAAACCGGGGATTTTCCAGACTCTTGTTGCTGTCCGTAGGAGTGGCGCTTGGCGGTGGCACTCCTACGGCTCCGTACCCGTAACCCGGAATATCCGGCGCGGGCGTGATCACCCACTGGTCATAACCAAAACAGTCCCGCCGAAGGAGCAGCCTTGCACAACGAGCAGCACGCACACCCGACTGAGTCTCGCTTCGAAAGCGACTCGCGGCACGGGCGACGCACTGTCGAGCCCGTCCTCATGTCCACTTTCGAAGTCGCGACCATGCTGAACATGTCCACGAGCTGGGTGTACCGGGAAGCCTCCAAGCTGGGTCTGAAGGGCTACAAGCTCGGTCGGGGCCGAAGCGCCAAGGTGCTCTACAAGCGGGCCGAGGTTTTCAAGTGGCTGGAACAGCAGAAGATCCACTGAGCTCTTTCCAACCTCATGTTGAGGCGTGGTGAAGTACGAGGATGGCCTTCACGATGTCGGTGATCCGGTTGGTGCTGCAGCGGAGTTTTCGGAGCAGGCGCCAGCCCTTCAGGACGGCCATGGCCTGCTCGCCGACGCATCGGATCTTGGCGTGAGTGGTGTTGTGCCGTCGCTTCCAACGCTTGAGGCGGCGGCCCCGGAAGGGGACTCGGATGTGCCGGCCGGCGCCTTGGTAGGCCTTGTCCGCCCAGCAGTTCAGTCCCACAGCGGCGAGTGCGTCGACGATCCCGTGGCCGCGGGCGGCCGTCAGGTCGTGGGTGGCTCCGGGTAGGGCCGGTGATGCCCAGAGCAGTCGGCCGAACGGGTCGGTGAGGACCTGGACGTTCATGCCGTGCCGCTTGTGTTTTCCCGAGTAGTAGGGGGTGTCGGCGGCGATCCGGTCGATCGGCAACAGCGTGCCGTCCAGGATCACGAACGCCTTCGTCCGGGCCGTCTCCATAGCCTCGGCGAGGGTCGGTGCGCGAGCGGCCAGGACTTCGATGGCCTCGCGTATGTACCGGTAGACGGTCGCGATGCCGATTCCGAACCCTGCGGCAAGCTTGGCGTAGGTGTCGCCGCACCGCAGGTGGGCCAGGGCGAGCAGGGCCTGACGGCCGACGGACAGTCGCCGCCACCGCGTACCGATCTCCCGTTGCCGAACTGCGAGCTGCTCGGTCAGATGCCGCAGAGTACTGCTGGACAGATCGATCGACGACGGGTAGACAAGCACACGAAGCTCCTGGCAGACACGGGTGATCTTGGTTGAGAACCCGTCTACCAGGAGCTTCGTCGTTGCGTACAGTCGTTGAACCCCAACGGCCCTGCACCGCTGTCAGGTTGGAAAAGGCTCGTTGACATGCCCGGGCGGAAGGTTCCAGTCTTTCGGGCATCCTTCCCGTCTGCCGTGAGCGGACTGGAGCCGATCGGCGTTGCTTCGGCTGCGGAGCGGCGGCCGACAGGCCTTCTGGATGTCAGTGCCGTAAGGGAGGCTGGACATGGGTGCGCCCTCCCTGATTCCTGCAGGGAGGGCGCAGCCACAGACCGACTACCACCCGTCAGTGCGGCAAGGCCCGAACGCGGCGGCGGTGTCTGGCCCCGGCCCAGTCCGGGGCATCGTCCCAGGTGGATTAGGCCTGTTCGGGCCCGGTGGTCAGAGGGCGCCGGTAAAGGCCGCCCAGGCCTCCGCGGAGAAGTCGAGCACGTCGTGCTGAGGGTCGCCTACGCGCTTGGAGTCGCGGATGCAGACCGCGTGGGACTGCGCCTGGGCTTCTACGCAGTTGCCGTTAGGGTCTCCGCTGTACGAGGACTTGAACCAGCCGTCGTTGGGGGTGGTGCTCATGTTGATCAGACCTCTTTTGCGAGTTGTTCTAGGAACTTGACTGTGTCATAGCGGGGCAGCGCTCCCTGGGTCAGAACCTCGAATCGCCGCTGGAACTGCTTGGCCTGGCGCTCCTTCGAGGAGACGCGTGTGGTGCCGTCGACCGTTGCACTGGCGACCGCGGGCTCCAAGCGTTGTGCCGGGTCAAAACTGAAGATCCCGAAGTCACCCCCGATGGCACGGTAGGTGGGAGCCCTTCTCGGGATGATCAGGATGATCACATTAGGCAGCTCGGTGAACTCGATGAGGGCCTGGAGCTGCCGACGCATAAGCCCGGAGCTGCCAACCATGTTGGTAAGCGCGGCCTCGTCCATGATGCAGGTGAGCTTCATCCCTTCTTCCGTGATCCGCCTCTGCCGTTTGATGCGGACATCGACGGCCTGTTCGATGAACGCGTCCGTCGTGTCGTGGGCCGCCTTCGCGGACAGGATCAGCTCGTGCGCGTACTCCTGGGTCTGGAGCAGGCCGTTGATGACGCCGTAGCACCACCACTCGGCGGCGTTCGCCCCTGACTCCATGGCGAGATAGAGGTTCATGCCGGAGGGGAGGTGGGCAACGCTGGTGGTCCACCAGTCCTCGCCTTTGGCCTGGCGGTGCCAGTCCATGAGCATCGCCCGGTCCGTCTTGTTCAGCCTGTAGGCGCCCAGGAGCGCGGCGAGCTGCTCTATGCGCCGGAAGCCGCTGGTTCCGCTCTCGACATTGTGCACGGTCGACGTCGCGCAGCCGGCGTCTTTCGCCGCCTGCGCGAGCGTCAGTCCGGCTTGTTCCCGCAAGCGCGCGAGTTCCTGTCCCAGCACGATCCTAAGGAACGTCTTGCCGACAGTCGCTGCCACGTTCTCACCCCCCGTTCGGTTCGCCGCCGCGTCGTGCCGGTTCGCCTCCGGGTCGCAGGGTGCGCCGTGGAGAGCTGCCGGCTTCCTTCGAACACTTTCCGGTGCGCGGCGAGTTGGCCTCGGTTCGCGTCTGTCATATACCACTTCGGGTTCAAGGTGCAATCACCCGTGGATGCAGATTGAAATTCAACTTGGATGCGAGGCAACGTAGATGACGGCTGCTCCGCGGCAGCCCCCCTTGGGTGCGGGGCCGGGCTGTGAGTTCTTGACTCCGCCGTAAGCCCGGCTTCGCACCGCCCCCGACGAGACGGAGAGGGCATCGATGGAAACGACCAGCAGGTTCCGGCCCACGCACCGCACCGGACACGAACGGTCCGAGGAGTCTCCGAGCGGGGGCCCGGGCCGCCAGCGCGAGCAGATCCTCGGGGAACTCCGCGAGGACTTCAACGCGGAGGCCACGGCCCGAGTCCGGCTCGGGGACGCCTCACGGCGCCTGGTGGCGTACGCGCTCGTTGCCCCCGGGGAGTCCCCGGTGGTGGCACTCGCTGCCGCGCGCCGGTTCGCCGAGCGGGAAGGCCACCAGGTAGTGCGCGAGCTCGCCGACGCGATGGGTCCCCTGGACCCGAGCCGGCGGCCGGGCTACCTGGAAGCGCGCCGCTTGGTACTGGCTGGGTACGCGGAGGGCTTGGTCGTACGGGCGATGGGTGACATCAGCGCCGAGACGGACGTGTACGAGCGGGAGATCCGCGACCTGGGCGAACGCTTCGCGCTGGTGTTGCTGGCCCGGCCGGAGACGCAGGCGTGAAGTTACGGGACTGGGCGGTCAAGGTGGCCGCCTGGATGGATGAGCAGGGGTGGGGATGGAGGCAGTGGGTGTTGCAGGCGCTGATGGTCTCGGTCACGGTGGCGGGCGTGGTCCCGGCAGTGGCATCGGCGGCGGGAAGGTGAACCTGCCTCGGCCGGACCTGGCCACGATCCCGGGTGGGTTCGGGGCGGGGCCGCCTGCGACCGATCGGCTGGGCAGGAGCAGGCCTGGGCTCCTGCCGCTGGTGACGGCACCGCGCCGGAGGTCGACGGGCTTCGTCCTGTTTCCCTGTCGGGAGGCCTGAGATGGCCCGGCAGCGGACGGCACGTCGGGTGCGGCCGAGGACCATCCAAGGGGTTCGGCTTCACACGGTCGAGGACTGGCAGGCGTTCAATCTGGAGCAGCCGGGTCGCGAGGTCAGCTCCACGGAGTTGGACATGTTTCGCCGGCGGGTGCCGCTCCAGGAGAAGATGCGGGTCCTGGACATCGGGTGTGGGAACGGGCGGTGGACCCGCGAGCTCGCCAAGCTCGGGCTTGAGGTGACCGGGTTCGACTGGGACTCCGCGGCCGTGGAACGTGCCAGCTCCTTACCCGCCCTGTGCCCGCGGCCGGACTACCAGGTGTGGGACGCGATGTCGCAGGATCCGCCGGATTGGATCGAGCCGGGCACCGTGGATCTCGTGACGTTCCGTTATTCGCTCGGAGCGATGAAGCCCGCGCTGGTCCTGCCGGTGGTCGGGACGATGCTGAAGGCCGGCGGACAGGTCTACATCCTGACTGACCTGGACCGCGTGAACGTCGACGACCGCACGCAGCTCACCCCAGGGCTGACCGAGGCGAAGATCCGTTCGCTGGGCAAGGGCTGGGGCCACATGGAGGTGTGGAGCTTCGGCCTGCGTACCGCAATCACGCTCGCCGGGTACGGCACATAGCTGCCGTCCCGGGCCCGGTGTCCCTCCACCCGGGCCCGGGACGGTCTTCCACTCCGGCAGCCCTCCTCCTCGCGCAGGCTGCCGGTCCCGCCACCCCGCTGTCACGGCGGGTGGCGTCGGCCCGGGGACCCGAGACCAGTCAGGACTGATCTCGGAGGGCCACAGGCCGGGCCGACCGTCCCCGGGAGACGGGCGGCCCGGTCGGCAGCGGGGTCCCGAGTTCCCCACCCCGGCGTGCAGGCCCCCGTACCGGGAGGGCCACCCGGCGTGGGCGCACGGTGCGTGCTTCCCACCTGACCGAGGAAGCGTGCACCGCCCCGGCCCGCCCCGCCTCCCCGAGTTCGAAGGGGCGGGCCGCACCCAGCACTATCCGTCAACGCCGAGCGGCGACCGCACCTGCCGGTCTCAAGGACGCACGAGCTCTGCCACACACCCGCCGGCGACCGCACCGATATCCCGCCAGCGGGCTGTCCCGCTCATCTGCTGCCCTCACGCAGTTTCCCGGCTTGCTCCCCGTCGCAGGCCGCACCCAGAACAGGGAGATCCACAGTGCCCCAGATCCTGTACCTGCTGAACATCTCGAACCCGGACAAGCTCGCCTCCGACTCCGGATGGATCTTCGCCGACCTGCTCGCTCCCGCGATGATCGACCAGGGGGCCGAGTTCGTAATGGCCGCACCGGCCCGCGTGAGCGACGGCCGGGCCCACTTCGAGCGCACGGCCGTGCCCGCGAATAAGTACAGGGCGCGCTTCGATCCCGGCATGGACGAGCTGGTGGCGCTCATCAAGCGCACCACCCCGGACATCGTGATCGCGAACCAGGTCGAGGCTGCCCCCGCGGTCCGCGCGGCCCTGCTGGAGGCGAAGTCGGACGCCCGGCTGGCCGGCTACTGCCACTACCTTCCCTTCTCGACGGAGCACGGCGGGCTGGTACGCGACCCGGCGCTGAACGACCGCCAGCTGGGCTGGCCGGTGTGGCTGTCCTTCGCCGCGGGCCTCGCCGCCTGCGACCGGATCCTGGTGCACTCCACCACGGCGGCCACCTGGGTCGATGACGCGGCCAGCCACGCGGGCGCCGACATCACCGACAGGATCCGCGTCGTCCCACCGCCCAGGGACGAGCGCCTGGTCCGCCACCCCGACGACCTCACCGCCCCCGCGCCGGACACGACGGTCACCGGGATCTACAACCACCGCCTCTACCAGCACTACGGCACCCCACGGTTCGTGACGCTCGCCGAGCAGCTCACCACGCAGACCAGAGCCCAGCTGCGGGTCATGGACCTCTTCGGCACCCGCAGCGCCGAGCGAGTAGCCCTGGACGACAGCCCGGAGCGGATGCGGACCAACCTCGCCGCCCTCCCCGGCGTCGAGATCCGCACCGATCGCGGCGACCGTGAGGCCTACCGGCGGATGCTGGAGGAGTGCCAGTTCGGCATCGCGCCGTTCCGCCCCGGCTGCCCGTGGGCGATGTCGGTGATCGACTGCCAGAGTATGGGTCTGCCGGTGATCGCGCCTCGGCTGGACTGGTTCACCGAGCACATCGCCGAGGACCTCCTGTTCACCACCGACGCCGAGGCCATCGCCCTCGTCGAACGCCTCACCTACGACGAGGCCTTCTATCTCGAACACGCCAAGAGGGCGATGACCTCAACGGCCGCCCTGCACCCGGCGATGGTCGCCGCCCGCTACCTGGAGGCCGTCGCATGATCACAGCCGACGCGATCATGCTCTCCTACGACGAGCCACTCGCCAACGACCTCCACGCCCGCGTCCAGCGGGTGCTGGACCGACCGGTGAAGCGATTGCACGGTGTACGGGGGATGCGCCGCGCCTACCAGCTGACCGCCGAACTGACCGACTGCGAGTGGTACTTCCTCGCCGACGGCGATTTCGCCATCAACGAGGACTTCAACCCCGAGAGGGTCGCCCCGCTCGCACCCGAGGCATCCATGAGGGTGTGGCAGGCACTCAACCCGCTCAACGGCCTCGTCTACGGCTACGGCGGCCTGAAGCTGATGCGCCGCTCGGCGCTGCTTGAACTCGGCCACGCTGTCGATGTCCTGGCCGCTCTCCCCGGACGCGTCGAATTCAGCAAGGACGTCGCCGGTATCACCCGTTGCAACCAGAGTCCTTACCACGCTTGGAAGGCCGCGTTCAGGGAATGCGCGATGCTCTCCCACGGCAGCGAGTACGGGATGAGCGAGCAGGGCACCAAGGACCGGCTCACCGCGTGGACGGCCTGCGGCCAGGGCGGCTTCGCCTCGTACGCACTGGCCGGCGCACACGAGGGAATCGCCTTCGCCGCCGAGCGCAGCGGCCTCGACTCCATCAACGACCCCGACTGGCTGCTGGACCGGTTCACCACCACCCACGGCCAGAACGTGGCAGCGACGCGGTGAAGGGGAAACTCGTCCTCGTCGAGCGCAACGCGCACCTGCCGAGCGGTCACCACCACGGTGCGCTGATCGCCCTCGCACGCGCCCACCAGCCGACCGTGGTCATCGCACCGTACGGAATCACCACCGAGACCCGCACCGCCCTGATCGACGCCCAGGCCCTCGTCGTCGACCACCCTCACGGTACGTCCGCCAGAATTCTGACCGCTGCGGCCCGGACCTCCGAGGCGGTAGCCCGGATCGCGCTGGCCCTGTTGCCGCCACAACGCTGGCCCCGGGCACTGCGCCGTTCGCCGCACCAGATCACGGCCCTGGCCCGCTGCCTGGCCGAAGCCGCAGCCCTCCGTACCGCCCGCCGCGTGGCCGGCGAATGCCCGGTCGCCGTCCTGTCTGCCGGGGAAGCGCTCCACGCGGTAGCCGGCCTGCTGGGCGGCCGGCACGCCCGCTGGGTCCACGAGATCAACACCACCGAGGACCTCCCGCTCCGCCTCCTCGGCGCCCTGGCCCGCCGCGGCGAAGGACGTATCACGCTCCTCGCGCCGACTGACACCGTCCGCGACGAACTGGCCGACCGGTTTCCCCGCCTGCGCTGTGTCACCCGCCCGTTCGCCGTCACCGACCGCGGGGAGAGGATCAGAGAGAGCGAGCGCATCGCGGCCCGGCAGTCGGCCGGGCTCAAGGCCGCCGACCGGGCCGTGTGCCTGGTCGGCGGATGGTGGCCTTCCAAGGACATCGCCACCATCGACGCCGCCCTGCACCACGTCACCCGGCCCCTGACCGTCCTCGTCATCGGCACCCCCCTCGACGAACCCATGCTCCGCCGGTGGCGCGATCTGCCCCACATCCGTCTCCGGGCCACCCACGCGGCGGCCACGCAGGCACAGATCCGGGCCGTTTACGCCGCCGCCGACGCTACAGTCCTGGCACGCCACCAAGGCGTCGGCAAGGAGTCTGGCCTACTCGCCGACGCCGTGCGCCTCGGCATCCCATTGATCGTCTCCGATCACGATGCCGCGCTCTCCGTGCGTCTGCGGGGACTGAACTGGGTTTGCATGTTCCCCGCAGGCGATGCCCCGGTCCTCGCCGACCACCTGGACCGCCTCACCAGTAACCCGCCAGGGCGGCCCAGCCCGAGGGCCGCACACCAGATCGGGATTCCGACCGCGACCGAGCAGGCGAGCTTCCTCCTGCGCCTCCAGCACTGATCCACCGCAACAAGGAGTACCGCCCATGCCTCCCATGCCCACCCTCGTGGCCCTGATCGGCCCCGTCGAACCCGAACTCCTGGAGACCTGGCTGGACCACTACCGCGGCCTGGGCATCGAGCGGTTCGCCCTCGGCTTCCACTACCCCGACCACGTCACCCAGGAGGTGAAGGACCTACTGGCCGAGGTCTGCCAACGGGCGGGCATCGCGCCGGCACTCGTCAGGGAAGGGCCCTGGCACGAACACACCAATCCGCGGCTGACCGCCGAACTCCGGACACTCGCGGGCCAGGGCTGGCACCTGATCGCGGACTCCGACGAGTTCCACTCCTACCCGGCCCCGCTCCCTGACGTCCTGAACGACGCGGTGTACCGGGGGACGCTGACGGTAGGCGGGCTGATGCTCGACCGCGTCAGCGCGAACGGCGCCCTGACCGGCTGGGACCCGATCGCCGGGCTGGACTCCAGCTACCCGCTGGGCTCCTTCCTCACCCACCGCCTCCTACAAGGCGACCCCCGCAAGGTCGTTCTGGCGCACTCCAGCATCGCCCTGTCATCCGGCAACCACCGCGCGCCCGGCCACCGGCCCGTCAACCGGCCACCGGTCCTGGTCCACCACTTCAAGTGGCGCTCCGGCATCCACGAAGACCTCACCCGCCGCTATCGGCACAGCCTCGACGGCAGCTGGCAGACCGACTCGCCGGCCATCCCCACTGAAGCCCGGCGGATCCTGGAGCACCTCGACGACCACGACGGCCGGATCAACGTTCACGACGAACAGCTGGGGTTCCGGCCCGTCTCCCTGACACGCACGCCCTCTTGGTGGGCCGCAGACGCCACCTCGATCGTCGAGACCTGGAAGCCGCCGGTCGCCGGTCACAGCCATCCGGGCTCGACGATCTCCTCGCCCTCGCCCTGAGGCGCCTCGAACCGCGCGAAGAAGTCGTCCAGCGCCTCCGCCGAGACGAACAGGGAGTTCGCGTCCTCGCGCCGGTTGCGTTCCTCGAGTCTTCTGAGAAGCTCCGCCCGTTCGACAGGGAAGTACAGCAGGCGCCACCGCCCGCCAGCCTCCTGTACCAGCTGCTTCATCTCGTCCCGGTGCTTGTGCGGCCACAGCCCGTGGTCCCACACCACATCCCGGCCCTCCGCCACAAGCCGCTTCAGCCGTCCCTGGAGCTCGGTGACGACGGGGCCCTCCTTCGCGAAGTACGTGTTCTCCGGGTAGTCGACGCCGTACCGGCCGTGGCGGTCATGCACGACCTCGTCCACCGACAGTCGCACCGCACCCGCAGGTTCGAGTACCCGCCGGGAGTAGGTCGTCTTCCCCGAGCCCGTCAACCCGACGAGCAGATACACCACCGGCACACCCTCGCGCCCCACCGTCACACCCTCCACCGACTGATCCTGCCGACGCCCAGCCTGCCACCGACAGCCCGCTGAGCGGGCCAGAAACCGAGGAGCCGTAGTGATCCCGAGCCACGGACCGCTGATCAGCGCCCTGCGCGCCTACATCCGGCACGCGCCTCCTGCGCTCAGCCACGCCCCGCTGATCCGCTACGTCGACCAGGAGCTGGCCCGTCACCCGCGGACCGCCCTCACCCGGACCCGTGACGGTGACCTGGTCGCCGTGGTCACGAACGACCTCATCCAGCGATACCTCTACCTCCACGGGGTGTGGGAGCCGAACCTCACCGCCTGGATCCGCCGCAGGCTCTCCCCCGGCGACACGTTCATCGACATCGGCGCCCACACCGGCTACTACACCCTCCTTGCCTCCCGCCAGGTAGGACCGTCCGGCCGCGTCGTCGCCATCGAGGCATCACCCGTCTTCCACACCAGCCTCACCGAGGCCATCCACCGCAACACCTGCCACAACGTCCGCACCGCCAACATCGCCGTCGCCGACGCCCCCCGCACCTTGACGCTCTACCTCCAGGACGCCGCCAACCTCGGCAACACCTCCGCGGTACGGCCCAAGACCACCCACTCGTCCTTCGAGGTCAAGGCCCTTCCCTTGCCGCAAATCCTGCGTCCGGAGGAACTCGCGGCAGCCCGGCTGATCAAGATCGACGTAGAGGGCACGGAGGCATCTCTGATGCAGGGCCTAGTTCCGGCCCTCGGCCAGCTGCGCGACGATGTCGAACTCGTCATCGAGGTCACGCCGCGCTCCTTGGCCAAGCAGGGACAGAGCGTTAACGACGTCGTGGGTCCACTGCGCGCGGCGGGGTTCCACGTCTACCGGATCGCCAACGACTACGACCCCGCCAGCTACCCCGGGGCAGTGCGACGGCCGGCCGCTCCCGTCCGCTGGGACGGACCGGTCAGCGACATGAGTGACCTGGTCTTCTCGCGCAAGGACTCCCACCAACTCGGTTCGGTTCGGGAAGCGAACCGAACCGCGTTCGGAGGTGCCTTGTGACCGCGCCCGTCCACGTTCGGTTCCCGACCCTGGGCGTCGAACCCCGCAGTCCGGACACTTCAGCCCTGCCCGGCCGCCGGCCACTGACCGGTACAGAAGCCGACGAGTTCACGCAGACCGCGGTGGACGTGCTGCGGCTGCTTGGTGACGGACACACCCTCGAGAAGGCCGCCCGGATCCTCAACATACGCCTGCCACAGGCGTCCTCCGCCTTGTCGATGATGCACGAACGAATCTTCGGCGCCCCCTTGGGCAAGGGCTACGCCAGGGTCCGCATCCAGTTCCTGCGGCTCCTGGCGTACGCCTACTCACGTGAGATCCTCACGGCTTCGCCGGTAGCGCCAGTGGTCCTCGGTGACTTGCCGGGGCAGATACTTCGCCTCGTCGTGAAAGGCCGCTCCTCCGAAGAGATCGAAGAGATCCTCGGGCGGGGTGAGGCGGAGGTACGAGCGGGAACAAGGCGCCTGCGAGTGGCGGCCGGCATGTCCCCCAACGAGTCCTGGAACAAGATCGTGGCTTGGGGTCATAGAACCGGCAATCTGACGTCAACCGCCAGTGGCCCCGCGGACCCTCCGCCCTCCGCGCCCCGCATCACGGTGGGCGAAGGAGTCCCACGGTGATCGCACCGCCTCTCCCTGAGCACGCTGCGCACGACTGCGTGGACCTCGGCATCGATAGAACCGGCGATGTCGTCCCCATGGATGAGGCACCGGGGTCCGAGGCGCCATGGCGCGAGGTCAGGGACGCCCTCAGTTACCTCCGGCAGATCGGGCAGGTCGCTGGGCTCCTTGTGCGGGCGGGAATCCTGCCGGAGGAGCGGGACGATGTTGCCGAGATCGCGGCAACTCTGCGGGCCGCGATCGGCTACCGCCTATACACCAGGACCCAGCCGCTGACGGCTCCCCAGCTCAGCGACGACCTCGGCCTCGGCACACCGCCACGGCTCACCGCTCACGCACTGGAGACCCTCCGCGAGGAGGGAGCACTGGTCCGCAAGGGCGGCCTGTACTGGGTGCGGGACGACTGCGAGCCCCTGCCCACCGCAAGGGACCTGAAGCTGGCGCGGCTGCGGTCGCAGCTCGCCGGCGGGGCCCATCCCCGTGGCCGCGCCATCTCGGAGGATGCTGTAGCGGCCACTCTGGGCATCGGAAAGTACGAGGCAGCGGGCTATCTCGGGATCCTGAAAGGCGAGGATCTGGTCTGGGGCACTGCGTGGGCGTGGGTCCCCACGATGTCGGCCGCCAGGACAGCTGGCCCGCCGCGGCTGCCGTTGCCCGTGCTGCCGGGGTTGTACAGCCGTAAGGAGATCCTTGACGCGGTCACGCCGCTGACCCACAACCACCACCGCCTGATGGCCGTGGCAGTGCCGGACAGTGCGCCGTGGCACCGTACCCGGGCGATGGCCGCGCAGGTCATCGCCGCCCTGCCGCCAGCCCGGGACGGAAAGCAGGAACTCGCCTTTGGGCTGCTTCGGGAGATCGCCACGGCGCTCGCACCGTACGAGCCGTGGGCCAGGGCCTGGCACACCGCATGTCTGGCCCACGCCACCGTGGCCGCACTCGTTCTCCTGCCGCTAGCCCTGCCCGGAGATCCATCCGGGGCCGAAGGATGAGGGGGCGAGTCAGCGTGCCCCGCTCGCGCTCTGAGGGCCGCGAGCCGATCACTGGACGGCGGGGCGGAGTCCCCGGCGGTGCTGGGCCCGGCCGGCAGTCGCTGCGAGGAGAACGCCCGCTGGCCACGTATCTGGTCGGCGAGAGTACGAGCCTGGTGGGGACCTCCGTGCACGCGGTGGCCCTCCCGGTCGTCGCGGTCCTCTACCTGCACGCCTCTGCCACCGAGACCACGTGGCTCTACCTCCTCGGCCAGCTGCCGAACTTGATCTGTACCTTGCCGGCGGGGGCCCTCGCAGACCGGTATCCGACAAAGAGGCTGCTGATCGGTGCGGACCTCGCATCGGCCGGTCTAGTCGCTTTGATTCCTGTCGCGGCAGCGGCCGGGGTGCTGTCGGTGCCAATGCTGGCCGGCGTCGCTCTGCTGCTGGGGGCCGTCACGGTGCTCCGCCAAGCCGCGGCGTGCACGATCCTTCCCCAGCTCGTCGCCCCGAGCCTGCTGCACCGGGCTACCGCGGTCCAAGAGGCGGCGAGCGGCGCTTCCTCGACGGGGGCACGTTCCTGGGCACCGCCGTCATCGCTGTCACCGGGGCCGCCCACGCCATCGCCCTGGACTGCATCTCCTATCTGGTGTCGGCCTGGTGCACGAGACGCGTCCCAGCCCAACCCAGGCTCCGCCGCGGCCCGAAGGGGAACCTGAGCACCGAAGTGTGGGAGGGCGCGCTCTACGTCGGCCGCCATCCGGTCCTCCGGCCGCTGGCGTTATGCCTGGGCGGGACGGGATTCGGCGCGGGCATCATCTCCGCCGTCTCCTCGTGGTACCTGCTGAGTGTCGTCAAAACCGGTCCCACCGGCCTCGGCGTGATCATGGGCGTGTCCGGGGCCGGATACGTTGCCGGAGCCCTCGCCTCCCGCCGACTCACCGAACGCATCGGGCCCGGAAGGGTGCTGGTCGCGAGCGTGGCGCTCTACCCGCTGATGGACGTGGCGCGCCTCATGGCGGGCCCCGGCCCGTGTTGGGTGGCCGCGCTGGCGGTTGCCGGGGCAGTGCAGCTTGCGACGGCCGCCTGCGCGACCGCGACCGTACGGGTCGTGCGCCAGCAGCTCTGCCCGCCCGAGCTCTACGCCCGCACCCAGCAGACCGCGACCTGGCTCGTGGCCGGCAGCCGCCTCCTCTCGGCGCTCGCCGCAGCCGCGCTCGCCGCCACAGCCGGGGCCTGGATCACTCTCCTCACCGGCACCTGCGTCCTGACCGGAACCGCTGTGGCCCTGTGGGCCTCCCCGGTTCGCCACCTGGCTGGCATGCCCGCAGACAGCGGCGAGGGCGCTCCGTAAGGATGCTTCGATGCCGATGCGGCGTGTGTGAGGGCGCCGCGTCCAGCCGTGCCCCGGGGCGGGTTAGATCACCGGTGGGCGGCCGAGGCGGGTCATGCGCCACACGGTCCGCCACCGCATCGGCTTCCGTGGTGGGCAGGGCACCCGCACTCCCTCGAAGAATCCGGCCCACCACGACTTCAGGCCGGCGAGCGGGGGGCGCTGGGCGAGGGTGTACGCCGCCCACGTGGCGAGGTAGACGGGGATCAGGACTGCGGGCAGGTGTCGCTTGGCCAGCCAGACGCGGTTGCGTCCGGTGTTGCGGTAGTAGACCGCGTGACGGGACGCAGCGGTGCGAGGGTGGGTCAGTACCAGGTCTGCCCGGTAGTCGATGTCCCAGCCGGCATCGAGGGCACGCCAGGCGAAGTCGGTCTCCTCGTGGGCGTAGAAGAACGCTGCGGGGAAGTCGCCCACCTGGTCCATTACGTCCATCCGGATGGCGTGGGCGCCGCCCAGGAACGTCGTGACCGGGCCGGAGATCAGTGGGTCGGCGCCTGCGAGGCGGGGGACGTGCCTGCGCTGGGAGAGGCCGTCTTCGTCCGCGATGCGGAAGCCCACGATCCCGAGGCGGGGGTTCGCGGCGAACGCTTCCCTGACCAGTCGCAGGGTGTCGGTGTGGGGCAGCAGGCCGTCGTCGTCCAGGACCAGGACGATGTCGACGCCGCCGTGTTCGCGCAGCCACCGCACGCCGGCGTTCCTGCCGCCGGGGATACCCAGGTTCTTCGGCAGCTCGACGGCAGCGATGCGGTCGGGCAGGGCTGGGAGCTTGACTCCCTGGCCGAGTACGACGACTTTGGCAGGTTCGCCTTCCTGGGCTGCCACGGAGTCGAGGAGGGCCCGGAGTTCCTTCTCGCGGTCTCCCATCGTGATGGTGACGACGCCGACCGTCGGCAGGTTGCTGCGGGAGTCGCTCATGCCTGGGCTCGCAGCAGGTCGGTGGCGCGCTGGTTCAGGGCGTCGGCTCCGGGGATCTGGCGCTTGCCGTAGCCGGCGGCTGTGGACTGGATCGACCGGAGCTCCTTCTGGCTCCGGTCGGAGATCACGCCGTCCATGAAGTCGAGGGACCGGGTCCACAGGACCACAGCCTCCTCGTACCGGTGCTGGGCCGCGACCGAGCGCCCGAGGTTGACCATGGTGAGGCCATGCGTGCGCTGGTAGGTACCCGGTGCCCGACCCTTGAGCGCCGTCCGGTAGTGCTTCTCTGCTGCCTGGTGGTCCCTCATCTCGGTGAGGGTCTTGCCGGTGTGCGAGGCGACGGTGGCCGTGACCGGTCCCGCTGCGGCGGCGTAAGAGGCCACGGCATCATCTCCGGCCAGCATCGCGTCTTCGGCCGACAGTAGGGCGGCTGCCGCCTTCTCGCCTTCCCCGCTGGCTCCGTACGCTCTGGCGCAGGTGACCAGGAGCAGGGCTTCGGTCTGGCGGTCAACCCTGCCTGCTGCCCGCCGCAGTGCTTCGTCCGCCAGGCCGATGCACGACTGCGGGTGCCCGAGGTCGAGTGCCTGATGGGTCAGGGCTCGCATCATCCACGCGGCGTGCCCACCCGGGTCGGACTCGCAGGCCAGCTGGAAGCCGAGAAGGTAGTAGCGCTGGGCGGCGCCTTCACGGCCCAGGTCGTGGTGCTTCCAGCCGACCAGGCACGCCAGGGTCGCGGCGGCTCCGAAGGCGCTCCGCCGCAGCGAGTCGGACGGGAAGCGTCCCTCCAGCATGGGAACGACGGTGTCCGTGAGATACGCGGTCACCATCGTCAGGCCGTGGCCGCCGCCGAGGCGGTCGTCCACGCTCCGGAACGTCTCGGTGAGTTGGCGCACGGTGGCGACTTCCTCGGCGCCGACGGCGCCGACGCGCTCTGCTGCCCGCAGGGTGGCGGCGACCGCTTCGTGGTCGTAGGAGAGCGGCAGACCGACGGCGGCCGTCGCGAACGCGGCGTTGAGGAAGTCCCTGCGGCGGAGCAACACGAATCTCCCGAGGTCGGTGGCGCTGGCCAGCGGATCGGCCCCCAGGGCCTCGCCAATGCCCGCGCAGCCTAGACCGATCTCGGTGAGCGTGACCTTCCGCTTCATCCTTCTGGTGAGGGCTTCGGCGATGTACGCGCGGGTCTGGCCGCTTGGTGTACCGCCTGTGACCCAGGAGTGGACGGCCGAGCGGGAGGTGTGCAGCGTGACCCCGGATTCGGCTGCGACGGCACGGACTTCCCTGGCCAGCACCTCGTAGGTGCATCCGGCCTCGGCGATGACGTCCGCCAGCGCGGTGTTCGGGCTCCGGCTCTCCGTCAACTCGCACTCCCCACAGTGATCTTGAACAGATTGAACAGGTTGCCGCACCGGCCACGGTACCCCTGGCCCATCACTCCCAGTTGAATATCCGTGACGCCAACCGGCACCAGTGCAGGCCATGGCCGATCCCGTACGGGGAGCGGCTGGTTGTGGCGTCATCCGCGCCGTCCTGAACCACTCAACCGTGAACAGGAGCTATGCCAGATGCCCCGCGTGTCAGCACGGTTCCGTTCCTTCGCCTTAGCCGAAGCAGGCCCCCCGCCGCCCCCGCGCATGGCCGAAGGCGGGGAGCATGCGGCCGGCGCTGGTGCCCGCGGTCGCCTGTCACGCCGTGGCGAGGAAGTCCGCTGCACGCTCGTCGAGTTCGGCTGTGCAGCGAAGGCCCCGGGCCCGGAAGGGTGCGAGGTCGGCCCGCATGGCCTTGACGGCCTTGCGGGTACGCACGGAGCGGACGCCGTCCATGTGGTCCATGGCCTGCCCCCACGTCGCGCAGGCTTCCTCGATCCGGCCGCGCTTGAGGTGTATCTCCGCCCCGGCCACCAGGTCCAGGGCGACGATCCGCGCGTACGTACCGGCGGGCCGGGCGGACGCCGCGCGCAGGTACTCGGCAGCGGCGGCCCGGTGATCTCCGAGGGTCTCGAAGACCTTCGCGGTCCGGGAGAAGACCGAGGCGTCCGGCGGGCCCCAGGCCAGGCCCCAGAACGGGACCTCGTCACCACGCTCGGTGCCCTGCTCCAGCAGGGTCCGCGCGTGGCCGACTTCGGCGAGGGCCGCGCTGCGGAGTCCGGCCTTGGCCAGGGTGTGAGCGTGGACGACACGGAACAAGGCTTCTGTCTGGGCGTCCACGCGTCCCTTGGCCCGGCCGAGGCCGGTCTCGGCGAGGCCCTGGCAGTGCTCGGGCCGGTGGAGCTTGAGGCCCTGCATGGCCATGGTGCGCATCACGAAGCCATCGTGACCGGGGAGGCCGGACTCGACGGCCAGCCCGTAGGACTGGAGGTAGTAGCGCTGGGCGAGGCCCTGCTGCCCGGCATCGTAGCTTTTCCAGCCCAGGAGGTGCACACCCCGACTGGCGGCCGACAGCAACTGGCGGCGGACCTCGTCGCTTCGGAATCGGCCCCGGCACAGCGGGGCGACGTCGTCCCGGAGGTAGGTAACCAGCGCGGAACGCCCGTGCTTGCCTCCATGGCGTTCGTCCATGTCGGAGAACATGGCGACCATGTCGCGGACGGCGTGGACCTCGGCCATGCCGATGACGTGGCTCCCGGTGCGGGCCGCCGCGGTCCGCTCTGCCATGTCGCGAATGTGGGCCAGGGGCAGCGCGGCGGCGGCAACCGAGTAGGCGGAGGTCGTCAGGAAGCGTCTGCGGTCCAACTCGGCCCTCCACATCGGGATCAGGGAGTCGAGGGGATCTCCACCCAGGTTGAGGCCGATGCTGTCATGGCCATCCGCATCGGGGGCGGCCAGGCCCAGGTCCGCGGGGGTCAGCACGCGCCCCAGGCGCCGGGAGAGGGCCACGGCCAGGTAGCGGGCGGTATCCGAGTGCGGCTTGGCCCCCTGCACCCAATGGTCGACAGCGGACTTGTTCGTGCGCAGCGTCGTCCCGCACTCGGCGGCCACGGACCTTACGGCCTTGGCGACCGCCTCGTATGTCAAGGCGGATTCGGCGACCACGTCCCGGAGCCGGTCGTTCGGTGTGCGTGTGGCCATGAAGCACCTGCCCATATACCCGATATACCGGTTGCCCTCGATCACACGGTACCCCCGCCCGATCTCCGCGAGTTGAATAGCCGTCAAGCCCGAAGAGACAGCCGCAAGGCACTCCCCTCGGCGCTGCTCTCAACCGGATCACCCGCGAACAGGAGCCCGCGCATGACCCGCACGTCGGCACCCACGCTCCCCGCCCTGCACAGGACGTCGGTCGCCTCGCAGGCCACGATGCTGTCGATCTTGCCCGGGGACGTGGCCCAGGACGTGGAGATCGCGCTCGCTCTGGCCGCCCACGCCCCCCATCGCACCGCTGCCGTCGATGTCCGGGCACGGCTCCGTGCTCACATCGCCCACCTCGTTGATCCCGCCGAGCAGTTCGCCGACACCCTGCCGGAGGGCCGGGCCCGCGACATAGCCGCCTCCACCGTGCGCCACGCCCGCGATCTCATCGGGACACAGGGCGGCAACCCGGCTGCCTGCCTGACGCTGCTGGCCAAGCTCACCCAGCACCTGGCCTGGTACGCCGCGGACCCCCGTGCCCACGGCACCAGCAGTCAGGCCGCCTGACCGGTTCCGGCCGTGCCCTGGGTGAATCGGCCCCGGCCGGGACCGTCCAACCCGTGTCAGGTGCTGTCCAGTACCTCGCTGGCACACACAGCCCACACCACCTTTACCGACCGACAGAAAGAAGAGGACATTGACCACCACGCCCATGGACGACAAGGCGAGCGCCCTGCGCCAGGCAATGACCGGCGCCTTGGTGAAGGCCGGGACGATCAATAGCAAGGCGGTCGAAACCGCGTTCGCCACGGTTGCCCGCGACCGGTTCGCGCCCGAGGCGACGATGGAGAAGGCGTACGACCCTGACGACGTCGTCCGTACGAAGACGAACGAGCACGGGATCACCATCAGCTCGGTATCGGCGCCGCGTATCCAGGCCATGATGCTGGAGCAGGCCGGTCTCCAGAAGGGCCAGAAGGCAGGCGAGGTCGGCTCGGGCGGCTACAACGCCGCGCTCATGGCCGAACTCGTCGGCCCCGACGGCACGGTCACCACCATCGACATCGACGCCGACGTCACCGATCGGGCCCGCAAGCTGCTGGACGAGAACGGCTACGGACGGGTGAAGGTCCTCACCGTCGATGGCGAGGGAGGCATTCCGGATGCCGGGCTCCTGGACCGGCTGATCGTCACCGTCGGCGCCTGGGACATCCCGCCCGCCTGGACCGACCAGCTGAACGACGGGGGCCGCATCGTCGTCCCGCTGCGGATGCGCGGCCTGACCCGGTCTGTGGCCTTCGACCGCGACGGAGACCGTCTGGTCTCCCGGTCCGCCGAGATGTGCGGCTTCGTCACGATGCAGGGTGCCGGCGAGCACCAGGAACGCCTGCTCCTGCTGCGGGGCAAGGAGATCGCCCTGCGCTTCGACGAGGGCTGGCCCGAGGACCCGGACGCCCTGAACGGCGTTTTCGACACCGAGCGGGCCGAGGTCTGGTCCGGCGTCACGGTGGGCCTGCGCGAGCCGTTCACCGGCCTGCAGATGTGGCTGGCGACCGCCCTGGACGGTTTCAGCCTTATGTCCGTGGACGAGGACCTGGACACCGGCCTGGTCACGCCGCAGAACAAGTCGGCCTGCATGTCCCTCCTGGACGGCGCCTCCCTCGCCCATATGACCCTGCGCCGCGATGGCGACCGGGCCGAGTTCGGCGCGCACGGCTACGGCCCCGCCGCCGAAGCGGTGGCCCAGGCCCTGGCGGAGGAGATCCGTGTCTGGGACCGCGACCACCGGAGCAGCGAGCCGGTCATCTACGCCTACCCCGCCTCGACCCCCGAGGCCGAGCTGCCCGCCGGCCGGGTCATCACCAAGCGGCACCGCCGCATCGTCATCTCCTGGCCCCACGAGGACCAGGCCAGCCAGAGCACCACCGACAGGGAGAAGTGACATGACCAAGCAGATCAGCAACGCCGCCACGAGCCTCCACGACGAGTTCAGCCTCGACGTGCGTGTGGTCGAGGCCGGGGCGCCCGTCGCGAGCCTCCTGCGCAGCACCGACGACAACTGCGGGTCGACCTGCTCCAACGGGGCCACCGCGTGCGCGTCCTCCGTCAACGACCCCGCCTGACCGGCTCGTCACGAAGGTGAGAGGTAGCACCTGGCCGACGGCCGTACTCCCTCTCACCTGCACCACCCCGCCGTCGGGCACACAGCGTGTGCCCGACGGCGCCACGACCACACCACGACAGCTGCCAGGGGGCGAGGGTTCATGGCGCGCGGAGCACGGCTGTACCGGCACACGCAGGCTCTGATGGTTCGGGCCACGACGTACCCCGCCTCGGGTGCCCCTGAGCCCAACGTGAACCTGCACGGGCCCGACGGCCTCGAACGCGGCAGGGCCTGGCTGGCAACCGTCTGGGACCACCCGCAGGCCCGCCGGGCATTGGAAGCCGCCAGCCCCGTCCTGGCCGCCCAGACCGCCACCCTGCTTGCCCTTCGTACGCCGAGCGGGAAGGAGATTCGGCGGCTCGTGCACTCCACCGCCGCCTACCTGCTGCGCTGGCAGGGCAGAGCCACCCCGTTCGGCCATTTCGCCGGGGTCGCCCCCGCCCGCATCGGGCCCGCACCGCAGGCCCTCTGGGGCACGGGGCACCGGGCCGTCCTACGACCGGACGCTGCCTGGCTGGGCGCCGTCACCGACCAGCTCGCAGCACACCCCGACGTCCAAAAGCGCCTGCTTGTGGTGGCGAACCCTGCCGCTCATGTCCGGGGAGGGCGGATCGTCGTACCCGGCCGGGCGCCCGCCGACGGCCTGGCCCCCTTGGAGGTGTCCATGGCGGCCACTGGGCCCGTCCGCTCTGCCCTGGCCGCCGCCACATCCCCCGTCGCGTTCCCCGACGTCGCCAAGGCCGTCGCCGACCGATATCCGCACGCCGACCACGCACTCGTCCACGGCCTCCTCGCTCATTTCTTGGAGTACGGCGTGCTGCTGTCCGCCCTGGACGCCACGGCCACGGCCGCCGACCCACTCGCCCAGATCCGCACCCTCACCGACCCCGCCAGCACTCCCGCCCCTCTCCTGTCCCCCACCGCTGAGGTGACCGGCAGCACCCCGCCAGCCTGGCCGGACACGGTCCTCGACGCCCAGGTGACGATTCCCGCAAGCGTGCTGTCCGAGGCCGAGACGGCTGCGTCCGTGCTGGCCCGGCTCTCGCCGTACCCATTCGGTAATCCGGCCTGGAAAGACTTCCACCAGCGATTCCGGCAGACGTACGGGGTCGGCGCGGCCGTGCCCGTGACGGAGCTGGTGGGCGACGGAGGGCTCGGCTTCCCGCCCGGTTTCCTGGGCGCCGACCGTCCGGCCCCGGCCCGAATGCTGTCCGCCCGCGACGAAGCGTTCCTCGCAGTGGCCCAACAAGCCGCCCTCGACGGGGCCTGCGAGGTGGTCCTCACCGAGCGCTTGGTCGCCTCGCTGGCCGTAGTCGAGGCCGCGGAGCTGGCGTTGCCGCCGACGGTGGAGCTCGCCTTCCAGCTCCGTGCCGACGACGCGGACGCCCTGCGGCGAGGCCGGTTCGAGCTGTGGCTAGCCTCGGCGGCACGGCCCTCGTCCTCCATGGCCGGACGGTTCACCGATCTCCTGGCCGACACGAACGCCACCGAGCTGGCCGCCGCCCTGGCGGGCCCGGCCGGGCCTTTGCCGGCCCAACTGGTCTTCCCCGCACGCAGACACCACAGCGCCAACGTCATCAGGACCCCGCACCTGCTGGAGCACAGCATCTCCCTCAGCTGGCCCGAGCCCGGCCCCGGGAGCATTCCTCTCGATGACCTGGCCGTCACCAGCGATACCCGCAACCTGTACCTGATCCGGACATCCACCGGACAGGCCATCGAGCCGCGTGTGCTGCACGCGCTGGAGCCACGCGTGCTGACGGCTCCGCTGGCCCGGTTCCTCGCCGAAGTAGCCGGCGCCCGCCGCGCCGTCTGGCGGCTGCCCGACTGGGGCGCCGCCTCACGCCTTCCGTTCCTGCCCCGGCTGCGGCACGGCCGGACGGTCCTTGCCCCGGCCCGCTGGCTGCTGGCCGCGACCTCGTTACCCGGACCGGCCGCCACCCTCGCCACATGGGAGGGCGCTTTCGAACGGTGGCGGGACCGCCAAGGCGTTCCGGCGCACGTGATCCTCACCGAGACCGAGATGCGGCTGCCGCTCGATCTCGACGTGCCGCTCCACCGCGAGCTGCTGCGGGCCCGCCTGGCACGGGCCCTGGAGGTGGAAGTGCGTGAAGCACCTGCGCTGGCCGCAGGCTCCACGTCATCTTCCGCGGGCGGATTCATGGGCCGCGCCCACGAGTTCCTGACCATCCTGCACGCCACGACGCCCGTACCTTTTCCGGCCGGGCCTGCGGTGGCGGTGGCCGAGCCGCAGACTCCCGGCGTGTCCCGCACCCTCTGCGCCCACCTGCACGGGCACCCCGCCCGGCAGGACGAGATCCTGACCGAGCACCTTCCCCGCCTGTTCGACGGATGGAGTCCGGCCCCGGCGTGGTGGTTCACCCGCCACGACGACGCCGCTCACCCCGACCGCGACCGTCACCTGGCCCTGATCCTCCACCTGGACGACGCCACCGGCTACGGGCGGGCCGCTGAACGCCTCGGCACCTGGGCCGACGAGCTGCGGCGGCATCAACTCGCCTCCCGGCTGGACCTGGCCGCCTACCGGCCGCAGGACGGCCGCTACGGGCACGGGCCTGCCCGTGAAGCCTCTGAGCGGGTGTTCGCCGCTGACAGCGCCGCCGCGCTCGCCCAGATCACGTACGCGGCGCATGCCGGCGTTCCGGCCGAAGCCCTCGCCGCGGCCTCCCTCGCCGAGCTCGCCACCGCCTTCGCCCCCTGCCCGGCTGACGGCTGGAGCTGGCTCGCGGCGAACCTTCCCCGGGAAACCGGTCCGGTCGATGGCGCGCTGACCCGTCACACCCTGGCCCTAACCGCCCCTGGTGCTGCCTGGCGTCACGAGCCGGACGCGCTCGCCGTAGTCGAGACCTGGGCAGCCCGCACCGACGCGCTCTGCGCCTACAGGCAGACCATCGACGCCCAGCGCGAGCCGATGACCGTGCTCCGCTCCCTCCTCCACCACCACCACGTCCGCGCCCTCGGCGGCGGACCGGACTCCGGGCGCATCACCCACCGCCTCGCCCGATCCGCTGCACTCCCGCACACCCACCGCCGCAAGGCCCGCCCGTGAACGCCGCCAGCGTCCTCCAGCAACGCTTCGGCCGACGCCTGGCCGCCCCCGACCCTGCTGCGGACACCGCGCTCGGACAGTCCCTCGTGGCCGGCCCGGCAGGGGTAGCGCTGTGGCACATCGAACGCGCCCTTACCGGGGCCAGCACGTGGGAGCCGGTCACGGCATGGCTGACGGCCGCAACCCGCACCGACGTGACCGCCGCCGACACCGCCTGTCTCAGCTACGGGGCCCCTGCACTGGCATTCGTCCTGCACACGGCCGGGGCCGACGGCCACGACCGTTACCAGCAGGCACGCGACCAGCTCGACGCGGGCACCGCCGGCCTCGCGCACCGACGCGTCGAAGCCGCCCACTCCCGCATCCGGCGCGGCGAGCTGCCTGCGTTCGCCGAGTACGACCTCCTGCACGGGCTGACCGGCATCGGCGCGCACTTGCTGCGCCACACCCCCGGCAGCGATGCCCTCGGCTCCGTCCTCGGCTACCTCGTCGCCCTCACCCGGCCCCTGACCGTGGACGGGGAGGCGCTGCCGGGCTGGTGGTGCGCCCACGATCCGTACCGCCGCTACACCCCGGGCGGGCACGCGAACTTCGGAATGGCCCACGGCGTCACCGGCCCCCTCGCGCTCCTCGCCCAGGCCCAGCGTCGGGGCGCCGTCGTGGACGGGCAGGGCGAGGCCATCGCCACCATCACGGCCTGGTTCGACCGGTGGCAGCAGCTCAACGAACACGGCCCCTGGTGGCCCGAGAGCATCACCCGGGTCGAGGCCGCCGCCGGACGGCCCCAGGTCACTGGCCCCGGACGTCCGTCCTGGTGCTACGGAACCCCGGGCATCACCCGCGCACTCCAACTCGCCGCCATCGCCACCGCCGACGCCCCCCGGCAACAAGCTGCCGAGTGCGCGCTGGCCACCTGCCTCGCCGACCCCCGCCAGCTCGGCAGCATCACTGACCCGGGCCTGTGCCACGGCGCGGCCGGACTGTTCCAGACCGTGTGGCGGGCAGCGCGAGACGCATGTGTCCCTGGCCTCGGCTCCGCCACCCACCGCCTTGCGGACACGCTCACGGGCCACCACGCCCACCAAGAGGACGGCTTCCTCGAAGGCGCCGCCGGACAGGCGCTCGCCCAGGCCACCGCGTCCCGCGACCAGCCGCCCACCTCAGGCTGGGACGCCTGCCTCCTCATCGACTGACACCACCTGGCCCAGGCGCTTCAGCACAAGCGCGGGCCGCGGGCTTCCCGTCACCTTCCACGGAGAGGAACCACCCCTGATGAACGCCGCACCCGTCTCCCAGACGACCGAACACGCCGTCCTCGCAGTCCTGTCCGGGCAGTCCCTCGCCGCGACCGCCGCTCGTTCGGGCATCGACGCCGAAGAACTCGGCGACGCCGTCACCCTCTACCGGTCAGCAGGCCAAGCCGTCCTGGCCGAGCAAGCTGCCCGCCACGACTGGCACCAGGTCCGCATCGAGTTCGCCGACTTCGACCGCGCCGAAGAAGCCGCCGCCACCCACCTGGCCCCCCGCCTGCGCATCCTGCAGGACAGCGGACTCCTGGCGGCATGGTGGTACATCCGAAAGGCACCCTGCTGGCGGCTGCGCATGCTCCCCGCACCGGGCACCGACCCCGCCCGCCTCCACCTCGCCACCTCCGAACTCCTCGGAGCGCTCGTCCAGTCGCAAGAGATCATCCGCTGGTGGCCGACCGTCTACGAACCGGAAATCCTCGCCTTCGGCGGCCGGGAAGGCATCGACACCGCCCACAGGCTCTTCCACGCCGACAGCGACCACTTCCTCGCCCGCACCCACCAGCCGCCCGGCCTGGGACGACGCGAGACCTCAATGCTGCTGTGCACCGCCCTGTTCCGGGCAGCCGGACTGGAGTGGCACGAGCAGGGCGACGTGTGGGACCGCGTGGCCCGAATGCGGCCCCTGCCCGCCACCGTCACCGCCGAGAACCTGGCCCAGATGGGCGAGGGGCTCCGACGCCTGTTCGCCCTCGACATCCGGCCCCTGGTCTCCGCCGGCGGAGCGATGGAACCGATTGCCCCATGGCTCACCGCCTTCACCCATGCCGGGCAGACCATCGCCACCGCCACCCAGAGCGGCACCCTCCAGCGCGGCCCCAGAGACGTCCTCGCCCACCACGTGATCTTCCACTGGAACAGGCACGGTCTGACCAGCCGCGCGCAGGCATCCCTCTCGCACGCCGCCCGCGCCGTGATCCTGGCCCCCACCGACAGCACCAACCGGGAGGCGACCGGTGCCGGAAGGGCTACCTGATCCCAGCAGATGCGGCGGCCGCCCGCGCCATCCGGGGCCCTACCAGGCGTTCGGCCAGATCCAGCGGGACCAGGCGGCCCCCGTCACCTCGGACTCCTGGATGCGTCCAACCTCCGCTGCGGCTGTCGCGAAGGCATAGCCGATGTCCAGCTGGTAGTGGTCTGGCTCATCCTTCGCGGGCCTGGCCGGCACCTGGCCGAACTCGACATATGCGGGGCGCGCCGAGAGGGGGACGACCAGCTCGGGGTCGATTCCGGTCTCCTCGGAGAGCTCCCGCAGGGCGGCTCCGAGCAGCGTGGTGTCGCTTCGAGATGCCCACCTGGCTGCAAAGTGATCCCGTACGAGCGGTGTTCGATCAGCAAGACCTCGCCGCCGTTCCGTACCAGCAGGGCTCCGACGGTCACGTGCATCGGGAAGGTTCGACGCGAGGCGAACCCTTGACCTTCGGTCAGGAGACGCAGCGACTCGGCCAGCTGTCCGGCCTCGTGAGGGTAGCGCTCCAGGTAGGCGGTGAGCACGCCCGCGATATCGGAATCAGTGATCGCCACAGCTACTCACCCCCATGTCGCCGCCAATGGGGATTCCGCCGAGACCGGCCGCTCGAAGGCGGCCAACGGGCACGTGCACAGTCTGCTCCACAGGGGTCCGTGGGGTACGAGAAGCCTCGAACTCTACAAGCGCGCCCTGCCCGAACGACCCCAACGCGCCCGCGCCCTTGCGGCGCCTGAAACCCTCGGCGATTCGGCCAACCCTCCTTAGTGGCACTGGCGTTGCGCGGTGCGGGTCGGTGTAGCTCCCACGATCCGACAGTCGCTCCATTCCGGGATTTCATGGCCGACCGAAACACGTGTGTTCGAAAAATCAGCGGCTGTCGTTGGAGCTTCCGACAGCGTCCGACCGGCGATCCAGGGGGACCCGATGACCACGTCCGAAGCACACAGCAAACCGGCTGGTGCTCCGCCTCCGCCGCCTCCGGCGGAGATCACTTACAGCGGGCAGTACTCCGTCAATCCGCTCGCCGAGGTCTCGTTCCGGAAGATGTGCGCCACGCTTCCGTCGGTCCTGGCCCGGATCGGCCGTCTGTCGTGGCAGACCGACCGGCAGGCCGTCCGGCTCTTGATCGGGTGCCAGGTCGTCACGGGCGTATCCGCCGCGGTGCTGCTGGCCGCCACGGCCCGCGCGATGGGTCCCGTACTCGGTGCCGGAAGTGCCGGTGACCGTCTTCACGGGGCATTGCCCGCGCTGCTCGTGGTCGCGCTCGCCGCCACGATGAACCGCGTCGCGGGGGCCGTGGCCACGTACGCCGGACGGCGGATCACCCCACTGCTTACCTCGGAGACCGACAGCGCCCTGGTCGAGGCAGTCTGCCGGGTCGAGGCCGCGGCCTACGCGGGAGACGGCTTCTCCGACCGGCAGGAGGCGGCCGAGATGGGGGTGGTCCGCACCCACGTAATGGTCACCGACGCCCAGCGCTTCATGTCCTCGCTGATCCGTCTGGTCACCGCCGGCAGCGTCCTGTCCCTGCTGAACGTCGTGATGCTGCCCCTGCTGCTCCTCGCTGTACTCCCGGCCGGTATCGGCGCCGTCCTGACCGCCCGCGTCGACTACGAGATCCACTACTCCAACATCTCCGACAGGAACGTGCGGGGAATGATGCGCTGGTGGGCCACCGCGTCCCAGTACGGCGACGAAGTCCGCGCCAACTCGATGACCGACTACCTCGTCTACTGGTACCGGGCCTTGTCCGACCGGTGCGACCAGCGGAACCTGGCCGCGGCTCCACGGACGCTGCGGATTTCCCTGCTCTCCGCGCTGGCCGGCGGCGTCTTCCTCCTCGCGACCTGGGGAGCGCTCGCCTGGCTCGCCGTGACCGGCCGGATCGAACCCGCCATCGCCGCCACGGCCGTCATCGCCGTCCAGACCGCGCTCGCCGCCCTTTCCCAGGTCGTCATCAACGGCGCCGCGATCTTCCACACCAGCCTGTACCTCACTGACATGCAGTCCTTCCTCGACGAGGCCGCCGCCCTTACTCCCCAGCGCGGACCGCGCGAGATCACCGGCCCAGTCGAACAGATCCGGCTCGAAGAGGTCTCCTACCAGTACCCGGGCAAGGACAAGCCCGCGGTCGACGGCGTCTCCCTCACCCTGGAGCGCGGCCAGATCCTCGCGATCGTCGGATCGAACGGCTCCGGGAAGTCGACCTTGACGCGCTTGATCACCGGGATCTACCTCAGCGACAAGGGCAGGGTCACCTGGAACGGTAGCGGCCTCGCCGACACCGACCCGGCCACCGTCTGGCGTCGCACCGGCCTGGTGCCGCAGGACTTCGCCAAGTGGCCCCTGCGAGTGCGCGAGAACATCACCCTCGGCCAGCCCCGCACCCACGACGACGGACCCGTGTGGGAGGCCATCGACGCGGTCGGCCTGCGCGAAGCCGTCGAAGAGCTCCCCCACGGCCTCGACAGCCTCCAGGCCCGCGACATCTGGGGAGGCGTCGAGTTCTCCGGCGGACAGTGGCAGCGCGAAGCCTGCGCCCGGGCCCTATACCGCAAGCCCGATCTGTTGATCTTGGATGAGCCGACATCTCAGATGGACCCGCGCGGTGAGCACCTGGTCTTCGAACGGATCAAGGCCATCGCCGCCGACCGGATCACCATCATGGTCACGCACCGCCTGGAGAACACCCAGATCGCGGACCACATCATCGTGCTGGAAGACGGCCGGATCTCCGAACAGGGCCGCTATGACGATCTTGTCCACGCCGGTGGGACCTTCGCTGAACTCCTCGCGCTCTCCCAGGACCGCTGACCGGCTTCACCTCGCCCAACATGGCCCCCGAGAACACCTGGAGAACCGTGGTCCCCCACCTCACCTCATCCGATGACCACATGCCCTGCAGTGCGGGGGCCTGCCGGCGGGGCAGGAGGTCCGCCGAATGAGGCAGCCAAAGCCGCTGCCAGCGGCGGTACGGGCCTGGGCGGAGCAGCGGACCGGCCCTGTCGTCTCCGTGCGGGACGCCTCCCACGGCTGGGACCGCTCCCGCGTATGGGAACTGGAGGGCTCGGACGGGGTCCACCGCTATCTGAAGATCTCGCCCTCGGTGAAGTTCTTCAGCCGCGAGAGCCGGGCCTACCGCCACATCGTCCCCGCCCTCGGGCACAGCCGAGCGCCGCAGCTCATCGACAGCCGCGCGCAGGATCTTGCCCTGCTGCTCACCGCGGTCCCCGGCGCCCCTGCCAAGGAGCTCGGCCTGGACGACGCCGGATGGCGCTCGGTACACCAGCAGGCCGGAGCGCTGTGTGCGCGCCTCCACGAAGCCGGCGAACTCCACCCGGCCGACCGGGTGGAGGCCGAAGCGTCCCTGGCAGCCGCCGCGGACGGGGCGGAGAAGTACTTGACCCGTGCCGGGGATCGGCTCACCGCGGCCGAGCAGCAGCTGGTCCGCGACCATGCCGCCCGGCTCCGCCGTATCGGACCGCTGCCGGTCTGCTATATCCATGGTGACAACCAGCCGAGGAACTGGATGGTCTCCGGATCCGGGTCTGGATTCGCGCTCCTGGACTTCGAGCGGACCCGGCCGGCCGCCCGCGTCCAAGACCTCGTCATCCTCACAGTCACCCACTGGGCGGATCACCCGGACCGCAAGACCGCGTTTCTCAGGGCGTACGGGCGTCGCCTCACCGATGCCGAGGAGCACGCACTGCGCTGTCTGACCGCGATGGACGCGGTCAACTGCCTGGTCTGGGGCCCAGACAACGAGGATGCCGAGGTCACCGCCAGGGGCCGGCGGACCTTGGACCGGCTGATGAGGGAGGCCGCGCCGCAACGGACGGATGGGGGCAGGCCTTCATGACGGCCTTCGCCCAGGCCGCGAAGCCCACCTCGTGGTCGAGGCCCGCCTTCCGATTCCTGCTCGGCAGCGAGGCCGTGAGCTACTCGGGGTCATCGGTGAGCACCGTGGCCCTGCCCGCGCTGGCCGTGCTGGAGCTGCGCGCCTCCACCACCGAGGTTGCCGTCCTCGCATTCCTCGGACAGCTCCCCAACGCCCTCGCGCTATGGGCGGGGGCCCTGTCCGACCGGCATCCCAAGCGGCCCCAGCTGATCGCCTCGGACCTGGTGGCGGCCGGAGCGCTGCTGACCGTCCCGGCCGCCGCCCTCGCCGGGGCGCTCGGCGTCGGGCAGTTGTACGCGGTCGCGATCGTGCTCGGGGCGGCCAAGGTGGTGCACGACGCCGCGGCGGTCAGCCTCCTGCCCGCCCTCGTCGATCCGGACCAGCTCCACGACGCGAACGCGAAGCTCGGCGCCGCATGCTCGGTGGCCGACAGCGCCGGAACCACCACTGGGGCCGCCTTGGTCGGCGCCGTCGGCGCCGCCCGCTCCGTCCTCGTCGACGCCCTGTCCTTCCTCGTCTCCGCGGTGCTCGTCTGGCGCATGCGCGTCCCCGAGAGCGCCATCGCGCCGCGTGCTCGCACCGGCCTGGTGCGCGACATCGCCGACGGCGTGCGCTACGTGACCCAGCAACCCACGATCCGCACCGTGATTGCCGCCCTGTCCACCCTCGCCTTCGGCCTGGCGATCATGAACACGTACTGGGCCTACTACCTCCTTGTTCCCGCTTAACGACAGTGTTGCTTTCTGCCCAACACCCCACCTGACCTGCTTGTTTGCCTGTTGCAGTCCGCCGGGTTGCATTGATACTCATCGGCCATGCACCAATCGACGTACTCATCAGCGGGCTGGGAGTCCTGGGGGCTCGCGTTCAGGCCGGCGATCCCGGAGGGGATGCCGTTGCTGTTCGACGACGACCTCCTCTTCGAAGACAGCAACGGCGCCCGCCCCACCACCGTGATCAACTGCTGGGCCTGCGAGCTGCCAGCGAATGGATGCCCATCGCCGAACTCGTGGCCCTACTACGTGCGTACGGTGCGTGAGTGGCTGGAGTTCATATCCGGGCGCGGGGTCGACCTTTTCGACACGCGGCGTCGCCTGAAGGCAGCATTGAGCGCGTACTCCGTGTATCGGGCCCAGGGCCCCATCAAGCACCGCTTCGAAGCGTCCACGTGGAACCAGAACATGGGGATTCTGGCCGGGTTCTACAAGTGGGCGAAGGACGAGGAGTACGCGGACTCCGAGCCGTTTACCTACCGGCAGGCGGTCTGGGCTTTCAAGGGGCAAGTCCATCGCGGGCGGGTCAACCAGTCACGGCGGCGCCAGGCGAAGCCTCATGTGACGATCAAGTATCTCGACGACGACTTCACGGACATCTTCCTCAAGGCGTTGGCGGGGTTGGATCCTGACGGGGAGCGGGATCCGAGTTACCGGGGGCGGGAGTTGGCCCGGAACTCAGCGGTCGGCCGGTTGATCGTCTCCAGCGGTCTGCGAAGCCAGGAGTACACGTACCTGCTGGCCTGCGAAGTGCCGCTGCTCCCCTCGCGACGGACTGCGGTGCCTGTGTCGTTCCCGGTCCCGTCCGGTATCACCAAGGGAAGCAAGTACCGCGAGTCGTGGATCGATTACGACTCGCTGGCTGAAGTGCACTCCTACATCGCCCTCGACCGGGCAGCGGCGACGTTCGGATCGTCGTGGCGTCCGCCAGCCCGCTGGGGAGAGCCGCTGTTCGTGACGGAGGCCGACGAGCGCGGCGGACGCATTAACGGGGTCCGTGTGCGGTGGGGCTCGCTCGGCCCTGACGAGCGGCGGCGTCTGGTCGCCCCGGAGGGAGGCTCGATGCTGCTGTCGGTGTGGGGCCAAGGACGCCCGTTCACCGGATGGTCCACGGTCTTCGCCAGGGCCTCCGACCGCATCCGCGAGCGGTACGAGCCGCGCTTCCCGCATGTCAGCCCGCACCGGTTGCGTCACACCATGGCGATGGCGACCATGGCGCGATTGATGCGCGGCTGGTACGAGCAGGCCGCTCGGCAGGTCCGCGACACCGATGACGATGCCGCCCTGGCGCACTACCTGCGTACGCAGGAGCCGCTGCTGATTCTGCGCGATCTACTCGGACATACCAGCTCGCTGACCACGGAATCCTACCTGCACCGCCTGGACGTACTGCGCCTGTTCACTTCCCTGTACCGGCAGGTCGGCAAGAGTACGGGCTGCTGGACGAGGACGTCGAGCTGGAGCTCGGGACCGAGTTCGACGACGAGCCGGCGGTGCTCTGATGCCGGCCACCGTCACCCTGGACCCGCTGGGTGTGCACTGCATCTTCGGCGACGGGTCGGAGTATCGCCGTCGCCTGCGCGTGCTGCGGCCAGTGGAGCTCCCGGAGCTGTCGCGCACCCTGCTGGAGGGTGCTACGGATCTTGTACATCCGCACGGGCAGGTCGACAGCGCGGGCGGCTTCGACCTGTACCTCACGGCCGTCCGCGGCTTCACCGACTGGCTGGTCGCGTTCGGGTTCTCCGGCGGGGCTTGCGACCTGACGCGCGCGCTCCTCGCCCGGTACTGGCGGCAGGGGGTGCGGTCCTCCCAGGAGAGCGCGCTGCGGGCGATGTTGCGCTGCGCGGATGACCAGGATCAGATTCTGGCGCCGGATGTGCGCGCGTTCGTCGATGGCCGGCTGTTCAACACGGGCGAGCGGTACGGCTCACACCAGCCGTACAGCGAGGCCGAATGGGCTCGGCTCATCCGTACCTGCCGGGCCGAGGTCGAGGGCGCCTATCGCGCGTTCTGCGCGGCCCGTGAGCAGGCGTCGTCGGCTGAGGGGCCAGGGGCTTCGCTACGTGAGCGCACTGCCCATCACTGGCTGGTGGTTCACAACGGGCCCGACCCGCTGGTCAGCGAGATGGCAGAGCGCGGCTCGTTCCCCTTCCGGCAGAGATACGGCGCCGGACTTCGCGCGGTGCTGGATCCGCTGATCCCGACCCTGGATGTGATCATCGCCTATCAGCTGCTGTTCGGCGCCTACACCGGCATCGTGCCGGACGGGATCACGGACCTGGGACTTACCGACATCGAGTGGGCGGGTGACGAGAAGATCCTCCTCAGCTACGTCAAGGGCCGCACGGCGGCGGAGAGCGTTGCTCTGTCACGTCAGGCCACTCGCCTTCTGGAACAGTGGCTCGATCACTCCGCGGTGGCCCGCCGATTCGCGCCCGAGGGGTTGCGCCCCGAGCTCTGGGTGCGTTTCACGCCGAGCGGCACGTGGGCGGGAGAGCGATGGCTGGCCAAGCCGGCCACCCGCCTGTCCGTCGTCCGCTGGGTTGAGCGCCGCCAAGCCGTCGACGAGGACGGGCACCCCACGCAGATGACTGGTGACGACGGTCTCCCCCTGGCCCTTCACCGGCACCGCATCCGCACGACCCACGACGCGTTGAAAGACCGATCACACTGGCGCGGCAGCCGCCGGACCACGCTCGATCCGAATCGGTCCCCCGGCATCGAGGGGGACCACTACCTGACGAACACGACGCCGGCTCAGCGCGAGGCGGCGGAGGACATCATCGCCCAGGCACAGGAGGACCTGGTGCGCCGGGCGCTGCCGCCTTTGGTGCTGGCCACCGCCGATATGGCCGACCTGGTGGAGAACTATCCCGAGCAGATGAAGCGGCTCGGCCTGGACGACAACGCCTTGGCGCAGCTGCTGTCCGGACAACGCGACGTGTTCACCGCGGCGTGTGGGGATCAGCTGTCGGGACTTCACGGGCCGACGGGCAAGCCCTGTCCGGCACGCCCGTGGGTGTGCCTGTTGTGCCCGCTGGCCTTGTTCGCTCCCCGCCATCTGCCGAACCTGCTGCGGCTACGGGCGTTCTTCTCCCGCCAGTGGCAGCAGATGACCACCGCCGAGTTCATCCCCGTCTTCGGCCCGTACGCCCACCGTCTCGACGAGATCCTGACTCCCGGCCGGTACTTCTCCGAGCAGGCGCTGCGGGCAGCTGCTGTCGAGGTCACCGGCTCCGATGTGGAGCTTCCCCTGCGACCTGAGGAGCACACCGTATGACCACCCTGCCTGGGCCCGCGGGCCTCGCGGCTGCCTTTCCGCGTTCTGTCTTTCAAGGTGAGGACGTGTGCGCTGCGGCAGGTCTGCCGGTCTGCGGCGCGGGCCCGCGTCCTTGCTTCGATGACGCGGTCTGGGACTTCACCGGTGTCATCGGGCTGCCGCGGTACCTTGCGCGGTACGCACGGATCTTGTCCTTCACCGAGATTCTCAATCCCCAGTGGAGGGAACTCGCAAAAGAGTTCATCTTCGCCCGGCTCGCACCGGACCACCACGCTGTGCGGGAACTTGCCCACGCCTACCGCACACCCGTGCAGATAGCCACCGTGCACGGGCGGCTGACGGTGCTCACCGGCTGGCTCAACTGGCTCACCGAACAGGGCGTCGACCGTCTCGGGGAGGTAACCCAGCAGCACTGCGCCGCCTACCTGGAACTTCGCAAGAAGGTACGGGACAAGCACGGCGTCGTGATCCGCGACAGCAGTCCCGGCTACCGCATGGACGTCGTGGCGGTTATCCAGGAATTGGGCTACTACACCGAATTGTTCTCCACCGGCGGCTACGTGCCGGGCTTCCGTCCATGGGGGCGACGCACGGCGTACGCGGTTGCCGGGATGGTCCGCAGGACGGGCAACACAACGCCGCCGCTGAGCAACGACGCGTTCCAGCCGCTCGTAGCGGCGGCCCTGTACGTGGTGGAGGTGCTGGCGCCGCACGTCGTGGAACTCCAGCAACAGCTGCGGGAGATGACGCCGAACCGGCCGGGCCGCAACAGCGGGCGTCCGAGCTGGAAGGTCGAGGTCGTCCGGGCCATCGACCGCCACATCCGGGAGGGCGACCCGTTCGATGTCGCCCTCGATCACGTCGTGGCCGAGCGGCTGGCGGACGGCTGGGATCCGGACGATCCGCTGCTGCTGGTGAACCTGATCTCTCTCGCCCACGAGACCGGACGGCATGCCTTCCACTACACGTGGCTGCCCACACTGCGCGGCCACCTGGAGAAGGCCGTCAGGGAAGTCGGCCTGTCCAAACGCTGGGGCCGGACGGCCGCCCTGGTCGAACGCGCGGACGGACGGGGCAGTGTCCCGTGGACTTTGCCGATGAGCACCACCGAGGCCCGACTGCAGCTCTCCCGGGCCCGCACAGCCTGCCTCATCGCGCTCGCCGCACTGACCGGAATGCGCAAGAGCGAACTGGCTGAGCTGACCCACGACTGCCGCCTGCCTCCCGAACAGCTCGGCGAGGGCCGCGTCCGCTACCGCCTGAAGGGCAAGGTCATCAAGGGCAGGAGACTGGGTGGTGAACACGATCAGTGGGTGACCATCAAGCAGGCGTACGACACCGCCGACGTAGCCGCCTCGCTCGCCGATCCGGTGAAGAACGACGGTCACCTGTTCAAGTCGCTCTCTTTGTTCACCCCGTACGAATGGTTCCTGACCTGGGTCAATGGCCCAGACGGCCGTCGCCTTGGGCTGGCTCCGATCCCCGAGGTGCCGGTCAGTCTGCGGATGCTTCGCAGAACCCTGGCGGTGGAAATGGCGCACCGTCCAGGTGGTCTGCTGGCCGCCAAGATCCATCTCAAGCACATCTCGGTGGTCACGACCGAGGGCTACGCGGACCGCCCCGGTGGGGCCCAGTCGGTGCTGATGGCCGAGTTCGGCCAAGAGGAGCGCGAGCATAAGATGCGCGTCGCCCTCGACGCATTCCACGACTACCAGAATGGTATCCGGCCCTCGGGGCCTGGTGCCGGAGATCTCCTGGACTTCTTCGCGTTCGTCGACGAGCAGCTGGATTTCCCTGGGGCGCCGAACGTCAAGCGCAGCGACCAGGAGGTGAGGAATCTCCTCGCCAAGCGAGCCAAGTCCCTGCATCTGGGGCCGGCGAACTACTGCTGGTTCCTCGATCCGTCCAAGGCGCTGTGCCTCAAGCTCGCAGGGGCCCGCGCCCGCGGGGCGAAAGAGCCTTTGATCGGCATGTGCGATTCCGCGCGGTGCCCCCAGGCCACCCACCATGCCGGGCACCGCCCGGTATGGGCGGCCAGCGCCGAGAGCAAGAAGGTCTTCATCGCCACCATCGGACGCGCACAGCGGACGGAGAAGGCCCGGCTGAGGGCGGAACTCGCCCGCGATGAACGGGTGCTGGCCGAGATCGACGCCCACTGCGGAACGGGGGCCTGACATGGCCCGCATCAGCGACGAGACCCGGCGGAGCAACGAGAGGGCCATTCGGCAGGTCATGGAACGGCTGCTTGCCGGTGACGTTCCCCCGGGCGGCAAGTGCGACATCAAGACCCTCGCGACCCAGGCCGGGGTCGCCCGCACCGGCTTCTATCCCAAGAGGAACCGCGACGGCTCGCCGCGGCCCGGTCCGTACCAGCACCTGGCCGAGGAGTTCGAGCGCCGCCTGGCCGCACTGCGCGAGGCCGGCGCCATGACCGACCCACGAGCCGCCCAGGTCGAAAGCCTCAAGAGTCAGGTAGCCGGGTTGAAGGACCGGCTCGCCGAGCGGCAGGAGCAACTCGCCGAGCTCGGTGAGTTCAAGCAGCGAGCGCTGTCCCAAATCGCCGCGCAGCAGATGGAGATTCAACGGCTTCGGGAGGCCCTGGCCGCACCGTCGAATCTGCGGGCACTTCCCCGGGCTCAGAGAGGATCTGCCCCCTACGGGTCATGTAGCTGAACTCCGGGCCATATGCGCGGATCCCGGTCATTGCGATGGGCCATATGCCCGGTGTGCCGGGGCTGCGATCTGGGCAGGACACCGCTCTCAGTCAGGACTCGGTGCAGGTCCGCAGTGGCCGGTGCACCCTCGGTCGTGCCGTCGGCATGGCGGTAGAGCCGGCAGGACAGGCCCGGCTGGAGTCCCTGCGCTGCGAACGGGTCGGCTCCGTCCAGCAGGAGGGTGGGCGAGCCCGACATCCCCAGCCTGACAGCCTCGTCCGCGTCATGGACCTCGACCCATTCCACCGGCACGGCCCGGCCCTGGAGAGCTTCGGTGAGGCGCTCGCGGATGAGCGGGGCGTTCGGGCAGCCGGGCACGGTCAGCACCGTAAGGCGCGACGTCTCAGTCTCGGAGTGGTTCATGGCGGACCCCTTCCTGGCGAGGTTCTTCCTGGTGTGTGGACGGTAGACCTTCCAGTGCGCTGGAAGGTCAAGGGCTAGCCTGGAGGGATGCGCATCGGTGACCTTGCTGCCGTCGGCGGGGTGACGGCGAAGACGCTCCGGTTCTACGAGCAGGCCGGGCTGCTGCCCGCCCCGCCCCGTACAGCGGGCGGCTATCGCGACTATCCGCAGCAGACGGTGCAGCGGCTGGCGTTCATCCTTGACGCCCAGGGCGCGGGGCTGAGCCTGGCGGAGATCCGCTCCGTACTCGCTCTGCGTGATGCCGGCGCCTCTCCCTGCGCCCATGTCACGGCGCTGGTCGAGGCGCATCTTCAGGACATCGACCGGCGCCTGGCCGAGCTGCGCGCCACCAGGGCGGTGCTGCGGGTGCTTGCGGAGCGGGCCTCCGCGACCGATCCGGCCGACTGCACCGACGTCGAGGTGTGCCGCATCCTCACCAGGGCGGGCACAGCTCTCGCGGACGGTGAGCACCGTCACGGAAGGGGCTGACCGGGCGCGCCTAGCGTGAACGTCATGGGGCGCACGGGTGCCCGGTTCACGGTGAGGAGCAAGACCATGCTGCGTGCGGTGTGGAACGCAACGGTGCTCGCGCGGGCCCAGCGCACGGTGATCGTCGAGGGCAACCACTACTTCCCGCCCGAGTCGCTGCACCAGCGGTACCTCACGGCGAGCAGGACTCGGTCCCTGTGCTTGTGGAAGGGGGTGGCCCGCTACTACAGCATCACCGCGGATGGCCGGACGTATCAGGATGCCGCCTGATACTACCCGCGTCCGAGCCCGCTGGCCCGCCGGATCAAGAACCATGTCGCGTTCTATCCGGGGGTCCGGAGCGAAGGGGAGGCCGATCCCCCGTCATGACGCCGGCATGGGGGCCGGCGCGCACTCGGTCGCGGCCGGGGGTGTCGGCGGTTCAGGGGGCGGCGACGATGACGGCGTAGCTGCCGGCACCGAGGAGGCGTTCGCCTGCGATGTCCTGGCCGGCGAGGATGAGGCGCTGGATGTGCCCGGTGGTGGCGTCGAACTCGATGTCCTGCAGGGTGCCGATGTCCTGTCCGGTCTCGGTCAGGACGCGCTTGCCGAGGGGGTCGTGCTGTTTGTCCGCCCGGGTCTTGGTGTCGTCCTCGCTCTGGATGTCGTCGGCTGAGCGGACGGTGATGGCGTCGGGTCCCAGTGCCTGGACGTGGTTCCAGGTGATGAGGGTGCCGGGATTCTTGGTCTTCACGCGGAGGGCGGCGATGCGGGCGGGTGAGGCGGCGACGGCGAGCCCGGTGACGGTGGCAAGGGTTTCGGCGGTGGACAGGCCGACGACGCCGCGGCCCTGGGTCTGGCTGAACAGCGGCATCGTCATGTCTCCCCTTCGAGGCGGGTGCGCAGCCCGCGGGCTGCCTCGGGGAACCCGGCCAGGTCTCCGGCGGTGAATTCGCCGGTGGCGTCGGGGACGAGAACCATCTCACCGGAAACGGCGACGGGCTTGACCACGGGCACCAGAACCCGCTGGCGGCCGCGTCCGGCGGCCTCGAGCTCGTAGCCGGCCACGGCCGGTGTGCGGCCGGCCTCGATGATGACATCGACGATCTTGCCGAGGTCGGTGCCGCCGTCGGTCATCGCCCGGGCACCGAGGACGTTGCCTCCGCCGGACGCGGTGAAGTCCTTGCTGGTCTGGTCGTCCTCTGCAAGGGCGTTCTCGTCCCGGATCATGACCGCGTCCGGGCCGAGCGCGTGGACCTTGCTCCACGGCAGATCCTGCTTGAGGGGGCCGGAGAGCAGCCCGCGCCCGCTGAGGGTGAAACAGCGCACGGTGCCGCGGGCGGTGTCGAAGACGATGTCCTTGACCTGGGCCACGTCCTCGCCGCCGAGGGTCACCACCGGCAGCTTGGCGATCTCGCTCGCCCGCACGTACCCGGTCATGACCCCGTCCTGTCTGTACCGCCGCGGGGCGGGCGCTTGCCCGCGATGACCCCGCCGCCGCGCCTGAATGCCCAGCGCCGAGACGGCACACACCGCCACGACCGCCAAGGCGATGACCAGCCAGATCCACCACTCCATCGCGCCGACCTCCCGCACCCGCGGTCCTGAATTCAGTATCCGCCGTCACTGACGGCTCTGCACCTGCCACGCTTGCCGGGCACTGCGGGTGACGCGTGCGGCCCAAGGGCGCGATCATGGGGTATGGACGTGCCGCGCCCGCTGCAGTGGCGTCAGGGCTACCTGCCGATCGCCGACCACGGGCTGGTCGGCGACGGGAAGGGCTGCGCACTGATCGGACGGGACGGCGCCGTGGCCTTCATGTGCGTGCCCCGCTTCGATGCCGCCCCGCTGTTCGCCGCCCTGCTGGACCGGCACCGCGGCGGCACGCTCCTGCTCGCTCCGGTGGAAACACGGTGTAGCAGGCAGTGGTACGAGCCGGGCACCGGGGTGCTGGTGACCGAGATGACCGGGCCGGAGGGGACCGTGGAGGTCACCGACGCCTTCGTCCTGAAGCCGGGCGCCCGTCTGGAGGACGACGTTCCGGCCGGCACGGGACGGCTGGTGCGCCAGGCCCGCGTGATCCGCGGCCGGGTGACGCTTCGTTGCGCCGTCTGCCCGCGCCCTCCCGCCGCGGCACGGTGGGGACCGCACGGATGGGAGCTTGTCTGCCCGGACCAGAACGTCACGGTCCGGATCGGGTCCACGCACCCTCTGCCCGCTGTGGACACCACGGTGAGGCTGCGGGAGGGCGAGACGTTCACGCTCTGCCTGGACTGGAGCGGCGGCCCGGCGCGGGCGCATGAGGAAGCTGCCCAGGGCTTGGATGCGACCGTGCGGGCATGGCGGCGGTGGGCCGGCCAGGTACCGTCCGATCTTCCCCGGCCACAGCTGGTCCTGCGCTCCGCGATCACGCTCAAGCTCCTCGACCACATCGAGAACGGCGCCATCCTCGCCGCCCCCACCTCCTCGCTGCCCGAGCACATCGGCGGAACCCGCAACTGGGACTACCGCTACGCCTGGATCCGGGATGCGGCGTACGCGGTGTTCGCGCTGCGGCGTATCGGGCTGCCGAGCGAGGCGGAGGGATTCCTGCGCTGGGTACTGGACGCCGTCGGCCGGGGCCCGCGTCCCCTGGTCCTCTATGACCTCGACGGTCTGCCCCCGCCCGGCGAGGTGATCGACACCACCCTGGAGGGCTACCGCGGCTCGGCCCCGGTGCGCTGGGGCAACGCGGCGGCCGACCAGGTCCAGCACGACCTGTACGGGGAGATCCTGGACTGCGCCTTCCAGTGGGCGGCCACCGGAGGGCAGACTACCCGACAGACTGTGGCATCAGCTCACCGGCCTGGTCCAGGCAGCCCGCACCGCCTGGCGACGTCCGGACCACGGCATCTGGGAGGTCCGCACGCCCGGCCGCCCGTTCACCTACTCCGCCGCGATGTGCCAGGTCGCCCTCGACCGCGCGGCCCGGCTGGCACGCCGGCTGAACCTGCCCGGCGACGCGGCCGGCTGGGCCGCCGACGCACACGCGCTCACCGAGCGGATCCTCACCGAAGCCTGGAACGACGAGGCGGGGGCCCTGGCCGCCCAGATGGGCGGCCGGGGAGAACTGGACGCCTCCCTCCTCGCCCTGCCGCTGCGCCGCGTCCTACCGGCCGACCATCCACGCATGGTCGCGACCGCGCAGATCATAGGTGAGCGCCTCGACGCCGGTGGCGGTCTGCTGTTCCGCTACCTGCCCCAGGCCACCCCCGACGGGATCGACGAGCCGGAGGGAGCGTTCCTGCTGTGCAGCTTCTGGATGGCCGACAACCTCGCAGGCCAAGGCCGGACCGATGAAGCCGGCGCGGTGTTCGAGCACCTGTGCTCCTACGCCAGCCCGCTCGGCCTGCTGCCCGAGCAGATCGACCCCGTGGACGGCTCGTTCCTCGGCAACTTCCCCCAGGGGCTCAGTCATGTCGGGCTGCTGTCCAGCGCGGTGGTCCTCGCCCGCACCCAGCGCGGCATCCGGCCCGAACTGTCGACGGAAGCCTGGTTCAGGCACTGACCGGCCCCGCCCTGCGGTGCCTGCGGCTGCCGGAGGTCAGGGCCCGTCCGGGTGTTCCTCGCCTTCCACGGCGCACGGTATGACGGCGACCGGGCAGTGGGCGTGGTGGAGGACTTCGCCGCTGACCGAGCCGAGCATGAGGCGCCTGAGCCCGCTGCGGCCCCGGGTGCCGGCCACCAGCAGCACCGCCGAACGCGATGCCTCGACCAGGACGTTCGCGGGCCGCCCCTCGCTCACGTGCAGCCGCAGCCGGGGCCACTGCTTCCGGTAGGCGGCGAGTTCGCGCTCCAGTGCCTTCGCCGCGCTGTCGCTCAGGGCCTGCTGATCGGTGAGCACGGGCCCGGTGGTGCCTGCCCTCGCGAGCACCGGGGGCGCCACCGCGTGGATCACGTCCAGGTCCGCCTCACGGCGGACCGCCGCCGCCACGGCGAAGTCCATCACCTCTGCCGGCACAGCGCTGGCCTCCGCCCCGACCACGACACGCGGGCGCTGCGGAGGGGGATCCTGCTCTTCACCCGGGCGGATCACGAGGACGGGGCACGCGGCATGCGTGGCGACCTGCAGGGCGACCGATCCCAGCGGAAGCCGGGGAAATCCGCCCGAACCCCGGTGCCCCACCACCACGAGGGTCGCCTCGTGCGAGCGGCGCAAGAGTGCCGGGGCGGGCGAACCCGAGAAGATGTCCGGAACAGCCCGGACCTGCGGGAACTCCTTCGCCACCAGCTCAACGAAGGGAGCGATCACCCGCTCCGCCCGCTGCACATGGCCCAGCCCCTCCGCCGAGCCGGGCGGCAGCGGCCACTCCACCGCGTGCAGGACCCGCAGGACACCACCATGGGCCAGTGCCTCCCAGGCGGCCGCCCGCACCACCGGCACCAGTTCCTCGGCATCGACGACACCGACCACCACACCCCCGGGAACCTCACCCATGACATCTCCCGTCCGCCCGGCTACCTCACGCGGCGGCGTCGAGCGGTGGTGGACCAGAGCCTGGCGGCGATGAGCATGCCGACGACCAGGACCACGACACCGACCGCGACCAGGAACCCCAGCCCGTCGACCGCCGCTCCCACGATCCCGAGAACGAAGGCCACCGCCACCAGAACGAAGAAGAACACCACGGCCAACACCTCCCTACCGTCACCAGCGCGCGACGCGCATAGCCAGACCAAGCCGGCGGCATCAGCGCTCTCACCTGCGGCTCCTGCCCTCCGCACCCGGTTTCACACGCGCACGCACCGCCGTCCTCGGTCCACCGGCCAGCACCCGCACACCGCCGGGCCCCACCCACACGGGTACTCCACCACGCAACGGGAAGAATGCCAAAAAGAGGTAAAGCTCCATGATTGTTGGTGAATGTCATGCTGCAAGGACTGCTGACCGGTCTGGTCGTGACGGGCATCGCCGCAGCGCTGTACCTGGCGGCTGCCGCCCGGGTGATCAGGCAGTACGAACGGGGAGTCGTGCTGCGCTTCGGCCGCTTGATGGGTTCCGTCCGCGGGCCGGGGTTCACCATGGTCGTCCCCGTGGTCGACCGGATGCACAAAGTGAACATGCAGATCGTCACGATGCCGGTGCCGGCCCAGGACGGCATCACCAGGGACAACGTGACCGTACGGGTGGACGCGGTGATCTACTTCAAGGTCGTCGACCCCGTGGACGCGATCATCCGCGTGGAGGACTACCGATTCGCCGTATCGCAGATGGCGCAGACTTCGTTGCGCTCGATCCTGGGCAAGAGCGACCTCGACGAACTGCTGTCCAACCGGGAGAAGCTGAATCAGGGCCTGGAAGTGATGATGGACAGTCCGGCCGTGGAGTGGGGCGTGACCATCGACCGGGTCGAGATCAAGGACGTTTCCCTGCCCGAGGGCATGAAGCGCTCCATGGCCCGTCAGGCCGAGGCCGACCGGGAGCGCCGCTCCCGCCTGATCAACGCCGACGCCGAACTCCAGGCCTCCCGGAAACTCGCGCAGGCGGCGGCCGTCATGTCCGAACAGCCGGCCGCCCTGCAGCTGCGGCTTCTGCAAACCGTCGTGGCCGTGGCCGCCGAGAAGAACTCCACCCTGGTCCTGCCCTTCCCCGTCGAACTCCTGCGCTTCCTCGAACGCGCCGGCGATCATCACGCGGAGCAGGCGCCGCGCCGGCCCGAGCCGGTATCCGACAAGCCCGCTGACAGCCGGCCCCTGGGACGATGGGCCAGGTCCGCCGTCGGCGGCCCCCAGCCGGGCGATGCTGTGCAACCGGCCGGTGTGCGGGAGGGCCCGCAGGCCGACTTCCCCCTGGATGCGAAGCGGGGGTGATGACGATGGTTCACGGCCCTGGACTCTCGTCCCACGAACGCAGGATCCTCGCGGAGATCGAGCAGGCACTGTCGTCCGGGGACGGCGAGCTCGCGCGCCGCCTGCCCCCAGAGCACACGCACACGCAGCGAGCCACAGCCGCGCGCTATCCCACCGCGGGTGGCATCTGCGCACTGGCCGGCCTGTCGCTCGTGCTGCTCGCGGCCGCTGCCGCGACAGCCTGGCCGCTTCTGATGTGGTGCTTCACCCTTGTGTGGGCTTCCATGCTGGCCGCCACCGCGCTCCACATACGGGGCTGGTGCGATGAGCAACGCCCGTCGAGCGGCGGACCGCCCGGCCGGCAGTGACCTGCGCCATCGGGGAAACACTGCCCAAACTCCCGGCTCGCCTCGAGGACGACCTCGCAGCCGGCAGGGTCCGCGGACCAGCGGTGCTGCCGACCCCCAGCCCATGGCCCGCTCGATCTCTTCTCCTGAGCGCGAACGGAGGCCGACAACCACGCGGATGTGGCAGGCGAGGGACCAGCTCGGCGCGCATGGCAGGAGCCGCCGTGCTGCGGACGCCGGCGCGGCTGGACGCCGTCGTCGCCTGACTGCAGGCCCTGCCCGCCCACCCCGCTCCGCCACGTGAGCCACCTGAACCTGAAGCTGACGGGCCCGCTGCCGTATCCCGCCCCGCGCGGGCCTACGCCCGGGCCGGGCGGTGTTCGCGCGGACGAACCTGCTGAGGCGGGCGAAAATGAGAGCATGCCCGGCACCTCGCACACAGCGGAGGTGGGATGGAATGGATGAGGGACCCGCGCTGCCACCTCACGAACGCAAGATCCTCGCGGACATCGAGCAGAGCCTCCAAGCCGACGTCGAGTGCCAGCGCACGCTGCGCTCCCGGCGACGCGCCATCGCACCGCGGCCCCTCGCGGCGGGAATCCTCTGCACACTGGCCGTACTCTGCCTCGGCCTGCTGGTGGCCGCCGCGGCGACGTCGTCACCCGTACTGATCTGGTGTTTCGCACTCGCCTGGATATCGCTGCTCGTCACCGGCACGGTGTACCTGCGGGGCCGGTACCGCAACCGAAGAGCACACGGCCCAGCCAAGCCTCCCGATCGGCCATAGCGGCCGGCTTCCCCTGCGGCGGCGCTGCTGTGCTCGGCGAGCGGACGATGGCCCGCGCTGACGGTGCACGTCAAAGCGCCCGTCGTGGCGGCCGACACCCGGAAGGCGCTGGGCCATGACCAGGAACGGGAAGGATGCCGGACCGCCGCCGTTCCTGGGACTGCTGCCAGGTTCCGAGCGCCGCTCCCTCGCCGAAATCCTGCGCGCGGAGACGTTCGGCGGGCTGGCCCTGCTGGCCGCGGCCCTCATCGCGCTGGTGTGGGCGAACAGCCCCCTCAGCGACACGTACGAGCACGTCAAGGAGTTCCACTTCGGTCCGTCCGCCCTCGGTCTCCACCTGTCCGTCGCGCACTGGACCGCCGACGGCCTGCTCGCTATCTTCTTCCTCGTCGCGGGCATCGAGCTCAAACGGGAACTGGTCCGCGGCGAGCTGAGCACCCCGGCCACCGCCGCGCTGCCCATCGTGGCCGCGCTCTGCGGCATGGCCGTCCCTGCCGGCCTGTACGTCTTCGTTGCCGCAGCGGGTGGCGGAAGCCTGGACGGCTGGGCCGTGCCCATGGCGACCGACATCGCCTTCGCACTCGCCGTCCTTGCCGTGATCAACACCCACCTGCCCGCCTCACTGCGCGCCTTCCTCCTCACCCTGGCCGTCGTCGACGACCTCGGCGCCATCGTGATCATCGCCCTGTTCTTCACCGACCACCTCAACGCCGCCCTCCTCCTTTGTGCGCTCGCCGGCCTCGCGGTCTTCTTCCTCCTCCAGCACTTCCGGGTCCGGGGATGGTGGTGGTACCTGCCGCTCGGACTCACCATCTGGGCCCTTACCTACAACAGCGGCGTACACGCCACCGTCGCCGGCGTCGCGATGGGACTGCTCCTGCGCGCCACACCCTTCGAAGGCGAGAAGTCCTCCGTCGGCGACCGCACCGCCCACCTGCTGCGCCCGGTCTCGGCGGCGATCGCCGTACCGCTGTTCGCCCTCTTCGCTGCGGGCGTGCCGGTATCCGGCGAGGCGCTCGCCCGCGTGTTCACGACCCCCGAGCCGCTCGGAGTCGTCGCCGGCCTGGTCGCGGGCAAGGTGATCGGTGTGTTCGGCGGCGCCTGGCTCGCCGCCCGCTTCACCCACGCGCGGCTCAATCCCGAGCTTTCCTGGGCCGACGTCCTCGGGCTCGCCGGGCTGGCTGGCATCGGCTTCACCATCGCCCTGCTCTTCGGTGAACTCGCCTTCCCCGACGGAGCCAACGCGCAGTCCGTCACGGCCGCAGTGCTGGTCGCCTCGCTCATCTCAGCCTCGGTCGCCGGCGCCGTGCTCCGGCGCCGCAACGCCGTCTACCGCCACCTGTCCGACCAAGAGGATGCTTCAGGCAACGGCAACGGCAACGGCGACGCGGGCCCAGGTGCCGCCGCGGATCGCGACGGATGCTGACCACGGTTCGCCTCAGGCACTGCCCCCGAGTGGCCCGGGATGGTCCGTGCCGGTCAGATGGGACCCGGCACGGTCGCCTCGGCGGACGCACACACCGGGCAGACCATTCTGCGGGCCGGCAGGTCGGTCGTGCTCTTGCCCATCCCGGCCGGGCGATGCATCTCCACCGTCTCGATGTGCAGGTGCTCGGTACACAGGCCCGCTCCGCACTCCCGGCAGACCCCGACAGCCGCGCGAACCGGCACAGCACCCACCACACATTCGTAGCAGTTCACCGTGCTTCCCTTTCCACAGGCTGACGACATGGCCGCCCTTAAAGAACAAGGTGCCGGTGTCGACAGTGTGAAGCAGTACCTCCCCAAGATCCGTCTCGCCGCGCGGGCCTCATCTGGGCAGGAGCGGTGAGCGCGCCGGTCGGGCCCGCGCCGGGGAGTGAGGGCCAGGCCGCTGGTGCGACTGACCCGGTCCGAGGCGTCGCCTTCATCCGGCTCGGGACGAGCCGGATGAAGGCGACGAGGTCGTGGCCCGCCCCGTACGCCCGTCCTGGCGCAAACGCGGCCGGCCTGTATCCGATGGGGACGTTGCGGGTAGCCGGGCAGGCGGCAATGCTCTCCTCCCGGCACCCCGGTTCGGGGCGGACAGCGACCAGCGGGTCGCTGTCCGCCCCGCGCGCGTGTGTCTGGCCTACGCCACTGCACAATTCCGCCCGGACCGACACCCGTACGCCATCCACTCCGGGCAAATACGGTCGGGGGTTCCCCAGGGGGAGCTCGTGCGCGGCATGCACTGCGCAGCCGTCGGCGCACTTCCGCGGACGGGGCGGACGTGCCGTCCACCATCCCGGCTCGTGCCTCCGGCTTGCGGGGTTCAGACGGGCCGGGGGCGACCGAGAAGCAGCATGTCGTCGGCCCCGAACCGCGCGAAGCCGCCCTCCTCCCAAGCCACGATCACCGACGGCCCTCCAAGCGCGGTGGATTCCTTCGTGGACGCCCGTACCCGGCGCCACTGCCCCTCGTAACCGATCACGTCACCGCGCACGAGAAGGGCGGCTCGCTTCGTCGGCACGCTCATGACGGCGACTCTACGGCCGCAGCCCGGTTGCGGGCGGGAACAACCGCTTCCAGCGGCTCAAAGAGGCGGGGTGCGCGATATCGTGCCGCGCGGGGATCGGGGTGTGGCAGGGCCCGGCCGGGAGTGTGTACTCGGGGCCGACCGGGCCCTGCGTCCTCGGGCGGGCTGTCCGGTCAGAATTCGTCGTCCCGCAGGTCGTCCTCGTCGTCCGTCATGCCGTTCTCTCGGCGTGAGGTTCTCCCCGAAGGTGGGGCGCGTCGGACCGGAAGCCGCGCCCTGGGAGACAGGATGGGTGGTACTCATCGCTGGTTCGCCGACAGGAGTCTCCCGCCGTGCTGGAACGCAGAGCCCGCAAGGAACGCACCGAGGTCACCTTCGTCCTGCCCGCTGAACCCCCGCCCGGGCCCGTCAGCGTGGTCGGCGACTTCAACAACTGGCAGCCGGGCACCCACACCCTCCAGGCCCGCGGCGACGGCATGCGCGCGGTGACGGTGACGCTGCCCGGCAAGAGCGCGCACTCCTTCCGCTACCTGGCCGCCGGCGACTACTGGTTCGACGACGAGCAGGCCGACAGTCACGACGGCATCAACAGCCGCATCAACACGTGATATCGCCGTCCTTCCTTCCCGATGGTTCAGTCGGCCGGCAGGAAGGGCATGGGCAGAAAGGGCGGTGCGGCGTTCTCGGCATGCCGCGGAAGGGGAACGTGATGCTTGCTCACATTTTCGACCAGGACGTGCTGGTCATCTGCTGCCCGTCCGGGATCAGTGTCGGCGACCGGGCAGTGGCAGCCGTTCAAGCCGAGGACCTGATCAGCGGCCACCCCGTCCGCCACGTCGTGGTTGAAATCCTGCCGGGCGCGGTGACGCCGGTCGTGGTGAGCCTGGTGGCACGCATCCACCGCCTGTGCCGGGCCTCAGGGATCACGCTGGCGGTGGCCGCCGACTCGCCCGAGGCCCGGCGGCCGATGACAGCGAACGCCGCGGGCTGCGCCCCGCCCCTCTTTGCCACCCGCGCCGAAGCCGTCCGGCAAGCCCGGGAAGGCCACAAGCTCGCCTCCTGAACGCCTCGGCATGCAAGCGGCCGGCACGGCCGAGGCACCTCCACACGCGGCCCCGGCCCCATGCCTGTGTGGCAGGTGACGGCTTCGAAGGCTGGCCCGCCTGCTTGAGGTCGCGGCCCTGCTCCGGACCTGTCCTGGCCCGGTCTGCCGGGGTGCGGCTGGCCGGGTGTGTCACATGCGGTCGTGGAGAGTGGCGGAGGAGTTGTGGGACCGAGTCCGGGCAGGGGACTCGGAGGGCGTCGCCGGGCTGGTAGCGAAGGGGAACAGCACGGCGAGGGCGCCGGCCTGAGCGGTCGGCGTCCTCGTCGGACGTCTCCGGAGGGGATCGGGCGTCGGGACGTGCTGCGGCCCCGGGGGCCGGGGTGCGGGACCCGGGGCCGCCGGCCTGCACGAGTCCCGTGGGGGTGTGAAGGACCCGTGCACGCGCCACCGCGTTCAACGCCCACCGGAGCCGGCAGGACACGGTCTTCTTCTCAAGGGCGGCGTCACGCTCTGCGGCAGCGTACGGCTGTCTGGGGGTGGGTGAGGTGTCTGAGGGCGATGACGACCTGGAGGGCGGCGGCCGGGCGCAGCAGGACCGGGTGGGGCGGGTCGGTCATCCGGCCGCGGCGGATGGCGGCTGTCGTGAGGGTGGCGACCGGCAACAGCCATGCGGCGGCCGCCGCGGCCCGGGCGGGGCGGCTGGGTTCGTGGCGCAGGGTGAACCAGGTCCAGAAGGCGGCGTCGGCAAAGGTGTCGGCGTACTGCCCGAACGGGGAGGCGGTTCCCTGCCGGCGGGCGAGGTGTCCGTCGGCGATGTCGAGGCCGGGCGCCACCATCCCGCTGGCTCTGCTGTTTCCGCCGGGCAGGGCGGGGAGGTTGGCTCGTGTCAGCGTCAGCAGGTCGGCGGCGGACAGGCGGGTGCGGTGCTCCAGCAGTCCCAGGTGCGCGGCGGCCAGGGCCCAGCTCGCGGTCACCCAGCCGCGTCCCGGGCGCCGGCCGCGGGCCGCCACGTACAGCGCTGCGTGCAGGGCGGTGAGCTCGGCCAGCGCCCGAGGACGCCGGGCAGCCTGGGCCAGCGACCGCCGTGCAGCGTGAGCGAGGAAGCGCACGACGGCCCTCGGGGCCATGGTGCCTTCGCGTAGCTCGGACAACAGCGCATCGGTGGCGGCGCGGCTGTCGGACATCTCGGGGACAGACTCCACGTTCCCGCTCTCTGTGCCAGGTGGTGAGGTGCTCACGGTACGGGCATACGCGCCGCGCGGAGGGTGAGCGCGCTCACCGACTGCCCGACGTGCGGGCCTAACCTCGGCAGCACATGAGCGCACACGCGCGGAGAGGATCGGGGCGATGGTGCGGATCGGCGTTGTGGGAGCTGTGACGCTCGCCGGGGCGGGTGCGGCGGCCGGGTACCTGGGCCTGGTGACCGGTGCGCTGCCGGTGGATCTGGGGGTGGGGCGGCGCACCCGGCCGCTGGGGCCGCAGAACATCAGCATCGGGGCGCCGCGCGAGGTGGTGTTCGACGTGATCGCCCAGCCGTACCTGGGCCGGGCCACCAGGGCGATGCGGGAGAAGGTGGAGGTCCTCGAGCGGGGCTCGGACATGGTGCTCGCCGCGCACCGCACTCCCCTCGCGGGCGGGCGGCTGACGGCGACCACGGTGGAGACGGTCAGGTTCACTCGCCCGGGGCGGGTCGGCTTCCGCCTGGTGCGCGGGCCGGTGCCCGTGGTGACCGAGTCGTTCACCCTCACCGAGCAGGACTCCGGTACGCGGCTGGTGTACGAGGGGGAGCTGGCGACGGACCTGTGGTGGGCCGGGCAGTGGTGGGGCGGCCTGGTCGCATCACGCTGGGAGGCGACCGTGGCCGCCTCTTTGGACGCGATCCGCCAGGAGGCCGAGCGCCGCGCGCCGGCGCGGTGAGCGTTCGGTGCCCCTGCCACCCGGTGGGCTGGCAGCCGTCGGCCGGGAGGCCGCTTGCGCAGTCCGGCGGCACGCGAGACGCCGGTCATGTCGTACCGGGGGTGGGCGGGGTGGTCTGCTGGGCTTCGTCGCCGGCATCTGGCGGGGGGTGGGTGGGCTGCCCGGGCCGGTCGGTGCGCGATGTTCCCCATACGAGGGTGCTTGTCAGCAGGACCAGGGTGAGCGGGTAGAAGACCGGTCGGAGCGGGATCAGGACCGGGAGGAGGGCTGCTGCGGTGCTCGCGCCGAGGAGCAGGAGGAAGGTGGGGACGCAGCAGGCGAAGCCGAGGAGGAAGGCGGGGAGTACGCCCAGCAGGCGGGCGTAGCGGGTGCGCCGGCAGGCGGCGGCCTGGCGGGCGGCGTGGGCGGCGACGGCGATGTTGCAGCCGACGAGCGCTGCGAGGACGGCGCCGAGGAGCAGGTTGACCGGGCTGAGGAATACCGCCAGGTGGCTGGTGGGGTGCCAGGCGAGGACCGGTTCGAACAGGTACAGCCCCGGGCCTCGAACAGCCGGTCCGGGGCGGCCCGCAGGAGGGGTGCGCCGGTGAAGCGGCCCGAGCCGGATGTCGCGAGATCCCCGATGGCGAGCAGGTACACGGTCAGGGTGACGGTCCCGGCGATCAGTGCGGCCCTGCGGTGGCGCCGCACCCGGAGGGCGGCCCTCACCCGGCGGGGCGTGGCGGCGGTCGCGGCGACCGCGGTGTCCAGGGCGTCGCCGGTCCTGGCCAGTGCGGCCGGCAGCCGGTTCATGTCCGCACCTGCGTGGTGGGGTGGAAGGAGTACCAGGCGAACCACATGGCGTCGAGGAAGTCCGCGGGCTCCCAGCCTTCCCCGGCCTGCTGGAATACGCGGGCGGTGTCGATCCGGTCGTCCCAGCGGGCCTGGACCCGTGTGCCGGCGATGTCGGCCTGGACGGTCCCGGCCGTGCGGACCAGGTCCTTGTCGATGGCCAGCGTCTGCGTGCCGACGCGTACGCCGATCACGACGTGCTTGTCGGCGAGGCGGTCGCTGGAGGCAAGCACGGGCAAGATGGGCCGGCCGGTGGCGTAGTAGCCGCCGCGATCCGGGTAGGAGTCGTAGGTGCCGTAGGGGTCGGCGCCCTAGGAGCGCAGCGCGCCGGTGTCGGTGGACAGCACCTCGGTGCCGGGGTGTGCGGTCCACCACTGCTTCCATGTGGTCCACACCAGGAGGACGGTGTCCAGCTTCGTGCCCTTCAGCGGGCCGCTGACGGCGGTGCCGGTCAGCTGGGGCCACTGGGATCCGGTCTGCCGGTCGTACATCAGCAGGTTGGAGTTGACCAGCTTGCCCGTGGTCCCGAAGGTCAGGTCCTGGACGCCCGACGGGGCGGTGAACCCGATGACCGTGCCGGTCAGGGGGCAGTAGGTGACCATCAGCGGCTCGCCGCCGATGGTGTCGTTGACGATCTCGTGCCACACCAGCACCATCTGCGGGTACGCCCTCACCTCACCCCGGGACTCCAGCCCGAAGACCGGATCACCGTCGGAGAGGAAGCCCGCCTGGCTCGCGGTGACGAAGCGCGGCCGGTCGATGGACGGGATGCCCTCCTTGCCCGGGCCGCCGGACACGGCCGCAGCGGCGAGTGCCTCAAGGGACGGATCCTGCCCCGGCTGCACGGCCGTCACCCGTTCGGCCGGCCGGTCCGAGAAGGTCTGCCAGCCGATCACGCCGCCGCCGACGAGCACTACGGTGGCCACACCGATCGCGCCGGCGCCCTTGAGGGCCTGCCGCCTGCGCCGGTGGGGAGAGTACCGGCCGTTCACCTTGCACCTCCCGAAGCGGTCCGGGACCACGGCCCCCGCCGCAGCGGGGACCGCCGGCTACCACGATCGTGCCAGGACGCGGCGGGCGGTTCGGTGAGCGCGCTTACAGTTCTCCCCGCCCCCGGGCACCTAACGTCGGGGCATGGTGCTCAGGATCGTGCTCGGGACGCTGTACACGGCGATGGCCATCGGCCAGCTCGCCTCCTTCGAGCACATGCCCGGGATTCTGGCCGCGTACGGGCTGGTGTCCGGCAGTGCCGCGACCGGGCTGGCCGCGGCGCTGATCGCGGGCGAGCTGACGGCGGGCGTCTGGTTCCTGGCCCTTCCCCGTTCGAAGGCCCTGGCGCCGGTGTGGGTGTACACGGTCGTCGCGGTGGTGTGGACGGCGCTGGCCGTGCAGGCGTACGCGCGGGGCCTGGCGGTGGACAACTGCGGCTGCTTCGGCCTCTACCTCACGCAGCGGCTGACCTGGTTCGTGCTACTCCAGGACGCGGCGACCCTGCTGTACGCCGGCCTGCTGTTCCGCTCCGCCCGCCGGGCCCCCGTCCCCTCGCCCGCCGGCCGGGAGGAGGCGAGCGGTGATGTCCGCATCCCGTGAACGGTCCGGGCTCGGCGGCAAAGTCGCGGTCGTGGGTGCCGGGCTGGTGATGGTGGTGTGCTGCGCGGGCCCGCTGCTCGTGGCCGCCGGAGCACTCGGCGCCATGGGCGGGGCGCTGGCCCATCCCTGGCCGATCACCGTCGGTGCGGTCGTGCTGCTCGCCGGCACCGGCTACGCCCCGCGCTGCCGGGCCCGTCGACGCCGGGGCGCCGAACGGACTGCTGCCCGGTCGTCCCAGCCGAACCCCAGCCACACCAACAAGTCGATCCGGGCGGCGAAGTCCGCTGAACGCAAGCCCCCATGGAAGAGGAGTTCTTCGATGACCCAGGCGCCGGCGCCGAGGCGCAAGGTGGACCGTGACGAGGTGTTCGTGGAGTTCACCAAGTCCATCTGCCCGCTGTGCAAGACACCCATCGACGCACAGGTCAACATCCGCGACAACAAGGTCTACCTGCGTAAACGCTGCCGCGACCACGGGGAGTTCGAGGCGCTGGTGTACGGGGACGCGGAGGAGTACCTGGCGTCGGCGCGCTTCAACAAGCCCGGCACGATCCCCCTGACGTTCCAGACCGAGGTGAAGGACGGCTGCCCCTCGGACTGCGGGCTGTGCCCGGAACACAAGCAGCACGCCTGCCTCGGGATCATCGAGGTCAACACCAGCTGCAACCTGGACTGCCCGATCTGCTTCGCCGACTCCGGCCACCAGAGCGACGGCTACTCCATCACCCATGAGCAGTGCGCGACCATGCTCGACGCCTTCGTCGCCTCCGAGGGCGAGGCAGAGGTGGTGATGTTCTCCGGCGGAGAGCCCACCATCCACCAACACATCCTCGACTTCATCGACCTCGCCCAGGCCCGCCCGATCAAGAACGTCAACCTCAACACCAACGGCATCCGCCTGGCCACCGACAAGAACTTCGTCACCGAACTCGGCAAACGCAACCAGGTGCCGGGCAAGTCGGTGAACGTCTACCTGCAGTTCGACGGCTTCGACGAGCGCACCCACCTGGAGATCCGCGGCCGGGACCTTCGTACGTTCAAGCAGCGGGCCCTGGACAACTGCGCCGAGGCCGGCCTGACCGTCACCCTCGTCGCCGCCGTGGAGCGCGGCCTGAACGAGCACGAGCTCGGGGCGATCATCGAGTACGGCATCGACCACCCCGCCGTCCGCTCGGTGGCCTTCCAGCCCGTCACCCACTCCGGTCGGCACGTCGCCTTCGACCCGCTTCAGCGGCTCACCAACCCCGACGTCATCCGGCTGATCAACGCACAGCGGCCGGGCTGGTTCCAGAAGGGCGACTTCTTCCCCGTGCCGTGCTGCTTCCCGACGTGCCGCTCCATCACCTACCTCCTGGTGGACGGCGAACCGGGCAACCGCACCGTCGTGCCCATCCCGCGCCTGCTGAACGTCGAGGACTACCTCGACTACGTCACCAACCGGGTCATGCCCGACGCCGGGATCCGCGAGGCGCTGGAGAGACTGTGGTCCGCCTCCGCGTTCATGGGGACCGAGACGACCGAGGAAAAGCTGCGCACAACGGCCGAGGCGCTGGATTGCGCGGACGCCTGCGGCATCGACCTGCCCGAAGCGGTCAAGCAGCTGAACGACAAGGCGTTCATGATCGTCGTGCAGGACTTCCAGGACCCCTACACCCTCAACGTCAAGCAGCTGATGAAGTGCTGCGTCGAGGAGATCACCCCCGACGGGCGGCTCATCCCCTTCTGCGCCTACAACTCCGTCGGCTACCGCGAACAGGTCCGCGCGCAGATGTCCGGCGTCCCCGTCGCCCCCGTCGCCCCGAACGCCCTGCCCCTCGCCGACCGGCTGACGACAACCCCGTACGGCTCGAAGACCACCCGCACCGAGACCTGAAGGAGCGCGCCGGCCGTGAACCACGAGGAGATCAAGTCCTGCTGCGCGGACGCCTACTCGAAGGACATCGTCGCGATGTTGCTCGGGGACTCCTACCACCCCGGCGGCACCGCCCTGACCCGCCGCCTCGCCGACCGTCTCGCGCTCGCCCCCGGCGCGCGGGTCCTCGACGTCGCCTCCGGCCGCGGCACCACCGCACTCCTGCTCGCCGACGCCTACGGGGTGTGGGCGGACGGCGTCGACTACGCCCCGGCCAACACCGCCCTCGCCCAGGGAGCCGCCGAAGCCGTAGGGCTCGCCGGCCGGACAGCCTTCACCACCGGCGACGCCGAGCATCTCCCGTATGACGACGGCATCTTCGACGCGGTGGTGTCCGAGTGCGCGCTGTGCACCTTCCCCGACAAACCCAGGGCCGCAGCCGAAGTCGCCCGCGTCCTGAAACCCGGCGGCCGCCTCGGCTTCACCGACGTCACCGCAGACCCCGACCGCCTCCCGCCCGAGCTGCGCGGACTGAGTGCCCGCATCGCCTGCATCGCCGACGCCCGCCCGCTCGACGACTACGCCAAGCTCCTCGCCACGGCCGGGCTGCGCACCCTCACCACGGAACGGCACGACCAGGCGATGATCCGCATGATCGACCAGATCCAGGCCCGCCTGGACCTGCTGCGCATCACCGCCCCGGACCGCCTCGCCGACGCCGGCGTCGACCTGGACGCAGCCCCGGCCGTCCTGGACGCGGCCCGCACCGCTGTCACCGACGGTGTCCTCGGCTATGCCCTGCTGACCGCAGTGAAGTCATCACCCTGACGGCCCCGCCGATCTACCACCGGGTACGTAAGCGCCCTCACATACCTGCCCATGCCCGGCGTCCTAGCGTCAGCGGCGAGAACGCAAAGACCAGCGCAAAAGGGAGGACGATCACCATGGCCACCACCGTGCAGGCATCCCCCAAGACAGCCGCGATCCCCGTGTACGCGGTCTGGGGCGCCGCGGCCGGACTGGTCGGCGGCATCGGGATGGGCATCTGGATGTCGGTGTCCCGCCCCGTCATGGACACCGCAATGATCACCATGGTCGCCGGTCTCCTCGGCTCCACCAACGCCTTCGCCGGCTGGCTGATCCACCTCGCGATCGCCACCTTCGCCGGCATCACCTTCGGCGTGGTGCTCGGACAGTTCGCCCAGCGCCTCGCCCCCGCGATCGTCCTGGGCCTCGCCTACGGCGCGGTGTGGTGGACCGTCGGCGCGCTGTGGATCATGCCCGCCAACATGGGCATGCCCGTCTTCACCTGGAACGACGTCACCGCCTCCAGCCTCGGCGCCCACCTCGTCTTCGGCATCCTCGCCGGAGCCACCTTCGCGTCCCTCGCCCAGGCCATGGGCAAGCGCACCGGCCCCGCCCGATGAACCATGAGGCTCCCGTGTCGACCGCCGGACCCACCACCCGCTCGGTGGGCACGGTGGCGCGCCGCAACGGCCACGCCGAGGGCACGGTGTCCTACTGTCTGGCCAGCAGCGCCGAGGCGCTGGCACGCCCGGCGTGGGGCGCCGCACCCCCACCCTGGGCCCCGGGACGACGCGAGGAGACACCCCACATGAACCACGCCGTATCGGACGACGACACGGAGAGGACCTGGTGCCTGGCCGAGGTCGACATCTTCTGCGACCTCTCCGAGCCGGAGATGGAAGCCATCGCCGCCGCGGCACCGATGAAGACCTACCACGCGGGCGAGATCCTCTACTCGCCCACCCAGCCCTCCGAGGTGCTGTTCATCCTCAAAAGGGGCCGGGTCCGCGTCTTCCGGGTCTCCACCGACGGAAGGGCACTGACCACCGCGATCATTTCTCCGGGCACCATCTTCGGCGAGATGGTCCTGCTCGGACAGCACATGTACGACAACTACGCCGAAGCCCTCGACGACACCGTCGTGTGCGTCATGAGCCGCGCGGACGTACACAAGTTCCTGCTCTCGGACGCCCGGATCGCCGCCCGGATCACCGCGATCCTCGGCCGACGCCTGTCCGACCTCGAGCAGCGTCTGTCCGACAGCGTCTTCAAGACCGTCGCCCAGCGCATCGCCACCACCCTGACCACCCTCACCAGCGCCCAGCCCCCGGCCGGCCCTCTGCGGCCGGTCGGACGCCACCCGCAGATCGCCCTCACCCACGAACAGCTCGCAGCCCTCGCCGGCACCTCCCGCGAAACCTGCACCAAAGTGCTGCGCGAGATGGAGGATCGTGGACTCCTCCGGCTCGCCCGCGGCCGCATCACCGTGCTCGACCGCGAACGGCTCCAGGACGCGGCGGGCTGACCCGGGCAAGCGTCACCGAACCGTAAGGCCACCACCACGCCCGCGACCCGAGGAAGCGATCTAGTCTCGCCTCCGGTCCCCAACACACAGGAGTCATCCATGCGCGCCCGCACCGTCCTTCCGGCCACCGTCGCCGCCGCCCTGCTCGCCCTCACCGGGTGCGGTGCGAGCAGCTCCGACGCCGCCGACGACGCGGGCGCGGTCTCCCCGTCAACGGCGTCGTCCCCCGCCCAGCCGCCCGCCGGCTCCGACGGAAGCGGCACCGGGGCGGACGGAACCAAGGTGCCCGGAGCAGTCGACTTCACGGCCACCACCGTGGACGGCAAGCCGTTCGACGCGAAGACCCTCGCGGGCAAGCCCACGGTGCTGTGGTTCTGGGCCCCCTGGTGCCCCAAGTGCAAGGCCCAGGCCGCCGAGACCGCCAAGGTCGCCGCCGACCAGCAAGGCAAGGTGAACGTGGTCGGCGTCGCCGGCCTGGACACCAACGCCGCGATGAAGGACTTCGTCTCCGACACCGCCACCGGCGCCTTCCCGCACCTGTCCGACGAGAAGGGCGAGGTGTGGAAGCGGTTCAAGGTCACCGAGCAGAGCCGCTACGTCATCCTCGACAAGAACGGCACCACCGTCTTCGAAGGCGTGCTGCCGGGAGGCAAGGGCCTGGCCGACAAGGTCGCCGGCCTGACCGGCTGAACCCTCATGTCCGACCTGCCCCTCGCCCTCGCCCTCGGCGCCGGAATCCTCGCCGCCGTCAACCCCTGCGGCTTCGCCCTCCTCCCCGCCTACCTCTCGCTCCTCGTCCTCGGCGACGACACCCCCAGCCGCACCGTCGCCATCAGCCGGGCCCTCGCCGCGACTGCCGCGATCACTCTCGGATTCGCCGCGCTCTTCGGCGTGTTCGGCCTGGCGATCCAACCGGTCGCCGGGCAGGTGCAGCAGCACCTGCCCTGGTTCACCATCGCCTTCGGCCTCCTCATAGCCACCGCGGGCGGATGGCTCCTCGCCGGCCGCCAGCTGCCCACCCTCGCACCGAAGCTCCGGCGCGCACCGAAGGTCACCCGCTCCCTGCCCTCGATGGCCCTGTTCGGCATGGCCTACGCCACCGCCTCCCTCGGCTGCACCATCGCCCCCTTCCTCGCCATCGTCGTCTCCGCCTTCCGCACCGGCTCCACCGGCGAAGGCATCACCCTGTTCACGGCCTACGCCGCCGGAATGGGACTGATCGTCGGCGCCGCCTCCCTGACCGTCGCCCTCACCCGCACCACCGCCGTCACCCGCATCCGCCGGCTCGGCGCGATCGCCCCCCGCCTCGGCGGCGGCCTGCTCCTGGCCGTCGGCGCCTACGTCGCCTACTACGGCTGGTACGAGATCCGCGTCCAGCGCGACCCCGCCACCACCGATCCCGTCATCGACGCCGTCGGCACCGCCCAGCGGGCCATCGCCGACACCTTGGACACTGCGGGCCCCCTCGTCGCCACCGCCGTCTTCGTACTGCTGCTGCTCGCGGCCCTCGTGACCCGCGCAAGGCGACGCACACGCCGATCGGCTTCCCCGGAAGGATCAGCACCAGCGCGCCCCAGGGACTCGGCGTAGGCCCACGGAACCGGCCACGTAGGGGGGCCAACCGTCGAGCTGACCGTGCGCCCGCTCCACCGAGATGGCCGCGGCCTTCGAGGGGTAGCGCCGGGAGCGCCGCCGCCGAGGTGGAGCCCGAGACCCCACGCCGCAGGATCCACTCCCCTTCGTCCCCGTGCCGTCGCCGGACTTCGCGAGATCGGCGAGGGAGGCGAGCTCCGTGAAGACGGAGGTCCCGGAGACGATGACCGCGGTGCGGCGCCCCGCGTACCGGGCGTGAACAGCCGGGTTCTACAGGTCCGGACGCGGTAAGTGATCCGGTCCGCGACACCGTTCGCACCGAGGGCAGCAAGACCGCTGCTGCCAGCCGGGCTGGGCGTGGTCCAGGTGCCTGAGGCGTCGATAACAGCGCGGGCGAAGAGGCGCTCTTGGCCGCCATCGGTGTGGGTGACGTGCACGACGAGCGGCTGCTGCTCGCGGTCGGCGTCGACGATCCGGTCCTGGCCCGCCCTGGAGACGCCGGTGACGGTGGCGCAGCGAGCGGCTGAAGGTAGAGCTCGGCCCAGTCGCCGCCGAAGGAGTGGGCGGCCGGGTCGGGGCGGGTCCAGCCGGCAATGCCAGCTTCTCGGGTGGGCGGCGGCGGCCAGGCGCGCCGGGGCAGTGATGCGCAGCAGGTCCAGCCGGGCCTGGATCTGGTCGATCATGCGGATCATCGCCTCGCCTCTCTGTGACGCGGGTGCGGAGCCCGGCAGCGGCGAAGATCTCGGTGTATGCGTCGAGCGAGCGGGCGGGCGTCGGCGATGCGGGCGGTCAGTCCGCGCACTCGTCCGGGAGCCGGTCGGGGTCGGCGGTGACATCGGCGATATCGAGGCGTCCGCCGGGCTTCAAGACGCGGGCGAACTCGGTGGCGGCCCTGGGTTCGTCGGGAAGACGGGCCCAGCTCCCTTCTCCTGAACGGCAGATCTTCGGGGCTGCGAACCCGTTGATTCACAGCATGGGCATTTTGCTCATCTCCCAGGATTCTCCCAGGTTCCTCCCAGAGGTGGCTGAGGTGCGGCGTCCAGGCTCGCGGCATGAGATCACGTAAGCGCAGGACGTTCCTGGTGAACGCGAGCCTGGCGGTCGTGCTGGTGGCGGGTGGCGGGCTGTCGTATGCCTTCGTGGGTGACAGCGGTGCCACGGAGAGCACGGTTCGTACCGTCATGGTGGCGCGGGGCAGTGTGGAGCGCACCGTGTCGGCGTCGGGTTCGCTGGAGAGCACGCAGACCGATGAGCTGAGTTTCGGGGCGTCGGGCAAGGTGACGAAGATCGATGTCAAGGTCGGTGACACGGTGAAGGCCGGTCAGGTCCTGGCGACGATCGACGCGACGACGAGCCGCTCCCAGCTGACAGCGGCCGAGGCGCAGGCCAGTGCGGCGGAGAGCGGACTGTCCGCGGCGACGTCGAATCTGACGGCCGCGCAGGAGCGTCTCGCGCAGGCGGCCTCCGCCGTGCCGGCGGGCGAGGGGCAGGGCGGGGGGCCCGCGGAGGTGAAGGCGGGTTCGGTGGCTGCGGCGCAGGCGGATGTGGAGTCCGCGCGGGCTCAGGTCGCCAACGCGCAGGCGCAGCGTTCCTCGGCGCGGGCCGGGGTGACGGCCGCTGAGGAGGCGGTGGCGAACACGTCGCTGAAGGCGCCGCGGGCGGGCACGGTGGTGCAGGTGAACGGTGCTGTCGGGCAGTCGGTGGGGCAGAGTTCGGCCGCTTCGGGGTCGTCGTCGGCATCGGTGTCGGGTGGCAAGGGCTCGTCCACGGGTGGCGGCTCGGACCCGGCGGCGTCGGGTACGGCGGAGAGTGCGGCGATGGCCGGTGGGTTCATCGTGGTGAGCGATCTCGGGCACTTCCAGCTCGCCGCGCAGGTGAACGAGGCCGACGCGGCCCTGGTCGAGGCGGGGCAGGCGGCCGAGATCACGGTGAGCGCCGACCAGAGCCTGGTGGAGGGGAAGGTCGCGACGGTCGATCTGGTGCCGACGGACGCGGGAGGTGCGAAGCAGTACGGCGTGCGGGTGTCGATGGACACCACGCCGAAGGATCTGCGGCCCGGGCAGAGCGCGTCGGTGAAGATCTCGGTGGCGAGCGTTCACGACGTGCTCGCCGTCCCGGCCGCGGCGGTGCGCGGCACCGGGTCGACGGCGTCGGTGACGGTCGAGCGGGACGGCCGGCAGGTGCCGGTCGAGGTCGAGGTGGGCGTGCGCGGGGACGCCCAGACGGAGATCACCTCGGGGCTGAAGCAGGGTGACACCGTGGTGCTGCCGTCGGTGGCCACCGGTGGCGGTGCGGCTGAGGGCGGCGGCCGAGGTTCCGGCGGCGGTGGCGGTCGTGGCGGCGCGGGCGGAGGCCGCGGATGAGCCCGCGTCATGCGACTGGTCGGCCCGAACCGCGGGAGCCTGGCCTGCTGCCGCGTCCCGTCCTGGATGTGCGGTGGCTGACGAAGTCCTACGGCAGTGGCACCGCTCAGGTGCGGGCGCTGCGGGAGGTGTCGCTGGAGGTGGAGGCGGGCGACTTCGTCGCCATCATGGGATCGTCCGGTTCGGGGAAGTCCACGCTGATGAACATCCTCGGCTGTCTCGACGTGCCGACCGGCGGGAGGTATCTGCTGGACAGGACGGACGTGAGCCGTCTCGACGAGCGGCAGCTGTCGCTGGTGCGCAACCGGAAGATCGGGTTCGTGTTCCAGTCGTTCAATCTGATTCCCAGGACGCCGGCGCTGGCCAATGTCGAGCTGCCGATGGCGTACGCGGGCGTGGGCCGGACCGAGCGGCGGTCGAGGGCGCTGGCGGCGCTGGAGGTGGTGGGCCTGGCCGAGCGTGCCGCCCACCGGCCCAACGAACTGTCCGGCGGCCAGCAACAGCGGGTCGCGGTGGCTCGTGCCCTGGTGACCTCGCCGGCACTGATTCTGGCCGATGAGCCCACAGGCAATCTGGACAGCCGCAGCACGAACGACGTGCTGGAGGTGTTCTCGCAGCTCAACGATCTGGGTCGCACGATCGTGCTGATCACCCACGAGGACGAGGTCGCCGCCCGGGCCCGGCGGGTCATCCGTCTGGTCGACGGCGAGATCGTCCAGGACGACCGGGTGGCTCCGGCTGTGTCGGTGGCGCACGGGCACGTCCCGGCGGCGTCCGACATGGGCCGGGAGGTCGTGCGATGAACGCGTGGGAGGTCGTGCGGTACGCCGTCGGCGGGATCGCGGTGAACAAGCTGCGCTCCGCCTTGACGATGCTGGGCATCCTCATCGGGGTGGCCTCGGTCATCCTGCTGGTCGGTGTCGGCAACGGCGCCTCGAAGCAGGTACAGGACAGCCTGCAGGCCCTGGGCACCAACACGCTGACCGTCTCCCCGGCGCGCGGCGGCGGGGGTACGGCGGGGGCGAGGCCGCTGACGACGCAGGACGCCGAAGCGCTGGCGGACGCGGCCGCACTCCCCGACGTCGCCGCCGTCGCGCCGCTGGTCCAGGCGTCCGGTACGGCGACGGCCGGCGGGGCGAGCCACGAGATAGCTCAGATCGTGGGAACACATCCGCAGTGGTTCTCCATCACCAACAGCGCTGTCGCCCAAGGCCGCGCGTTCACCGAGGACGAGCTGGCTCAAGGACGCAAGGTCGTGGTCCTGGGCCGCAGCGCGGTGAGCGAGCTGTTCCCCGGAGTGGACCCGGTAGGGCGGCAGATCGTCGTCCAGGGGACGCCTCTGGAGGTGATCGGCATCCTGAAACCGAAGGGGACAGCCGGTGCGCAGGACGCCGACGACACGGCGATCGCACCGCTGACCACCGTCCAGGCCACCCTCACAGGCTACGGCGAGGTCAGCCAGATCGTGGTGCAGGCCCGGTCGGCCGACCTGCTGGGGACGGCGCAGGCCCAGGTGAGCGCCGTCCTGAACGCCCGGCACCACATCACAGATCCCTCGCAGGCGGACTACCGGATCCTGAACCAGGCGCAGCTGCTGGAGACCCGTACCGAGACCACCCGTACCTTCACCGTCCTGCTCGGCGCGGTCGCGGCGATCTCCCTGCTCGTGGGCGGGATCGGGATCACCAACATCATGCTCGTGACGGTGACCGAGCGGATTCGGGAGATCGGCATCCGCAAGGCGATCGGGGCGCCCAGGGGCGTCATCCTGAGCCAGTTCCTCGTCGAGGCCACACTGCTGAGCGTCGGCGGCGGACTGCTCGGGGTGACAGCGGCGCTGGTCGCCTCGCGGTTCACCCTGGCCGGCGTCGAACCGGTCCTGACCGCAGAACCGATCGCGCTCGCCTTCGGCGTCTCCGTCCTGATCGGTCTGGTCTTCGGCAGCCTGCCCGCGAGCCGCGCGGCCGGACTGCGCCCCATCGAGGCCCTGCGGCACGAGTAGACCGCCTGCCCTGGCAGCCGTCGCCTCGGCCGTCCCTCCCCTCTCTCTGCTTCTTCTTCTGGAGTTGATCATCATGTCCCGTCACGACCAGTCCTCCGCCCCGAAGGGGTCCCACCGCCGGAGCCAGGCCGGGCTGCCCGACGAGCTGCTGACCGCGCCACGGCACCAGGACGACCTGGACGAGCAGCTTGCGGAGGGCCGCCGCGGGCCGGGGAAGCTCACGCTCGCGCTCGGCGCGGCGATCCTGGTCGTCTGCGGCATCGCGGGCGGCATCGCGATCGAGAAGGCCATGGCTCCTGAGCAGACCGCCCGCTCGCAGGCCGGCACCCGCGCCGCAGGCACGGGCGAGACGGCGGGACAGCGCGGCAGCGGTGAGGGCGGCCGTGCGGGCAGCGGGGGCGGGGGCGCGGTGATCGGCACGGTGGAGCGGATCGAGGGCGGCACGGTGTACGTGAAAACGGGCGACGGGCAGACCGTTAAGGTGAAGACGACCGGCGACACGCGCGTGCAGGTCACCAAGGAAGGCAGCGCCGAGGATCTCGCCTCCGGCCAGACCGTGGCCGTCAGCGGAGAGCGGGCCGAGGACGGCTCCCTGTCCGCCACCGTCATCAGCCAGGGCACCTCTCCCCGGGGCTCAGGCCGCGGCGGGCCCGCCAAGAACGAAACCCAGGAAGACCCCTCGTGACGCATCCCACATCAGTCCGGCGGCCCGCCGGACCCGAAGCGCGGCTGCTCGTCATCGAGGCCGAACCCAACATCCTGGAACTGCTCGCGAGTAGCCTGCGCTTCGCCGGCTTCCACGTCACCGAGGCGGCCAGCGGCAACGAGGGTCTGCGCAGCCTCCAGGCCGCCCCGCCGGACCTGGTCATCCTCGACGTGGCCCTGCCCGACATGGACGGCTTCACCGTCATCCGCCGGCTCCGCGGCGCAGGCCACCAGGTGCCAGTGATCTTCCTCACCGCCCGGGACGCCACCGCCGACAAGATCAGCGGCCTGGCCCTGGGCGGGGACGACTACATCACCAAGCCGTTCAGCCTCGAAGAGACCGTGCAGCGCATCCGCGCCGTTCTGCGACGCACCGCCGCCCACACCGGCATCGAGATCACGGCGCTGCGCTACGACACCCTGGAACTCGATGCGGCGGCGCATCTCGTGCACCGCGACGGCCATCGCGTGGACCTGTCCGCGACCGAGTTCCGGCTCCTGCGCTACCTCATGCTCAACCAGGAACACGTCGTGTCCAAGGCCCAGATCCTCGACAACGTCTGGGAGGACGGGTTCACCGGCGACCCCTCCATCATCGAGTCCTACATCTCCTACCTGCGCAGAAAGCTCGAACCCCACGGCCCCCGCCTGATCCACACCGTCCGGGGCGTCGGATACGTCCTCCGGCTCGACCGGACGTCCTGACATGCGCCCCAGCCCTGCCCGCCCACCCGAGAAGCGGCATGCGGAGGGGATGCGCGGCGCCCTGTCGCGTATCCCCCTGCGGGTGCACCTGGTCACTGTGGTGACTGTGCTGCTCACCCTGGCGCTGGCCGGCGCAGGGTGGGCGGCCACGGAGGTCATGAGCAGCCACCTCACCGACCAGGTCGACACCAAGCTGGAACAGAACGCGAAACGGGTCGCCGCCCGCGCCGAATCCTCCGGGACTTTGCGGGCGCTGCCCGAGCCCGGCGCCGAACCCGGCCGAGGCCCCCTCGTATCGACCACGTCACTGGTCCAGATACGGGATGGCCAGGGTGCGGTCCTCGCGCAGACACCGGACCCCGGCGACGACTCCGCCCTTGTTCTTCCCTCCCTCGCGCCCGGCACGACCGACGGCGAGCCGTTCACCGTCCCTGGAACGCCTCAGCAGGGCCATGCCTGGCGGGTCATCGTGCGTGACATGGACGGAACCGGCCAGTCCGTCCTCGTGGCCGTCAGCCTCGAAGACGTCGAGGCCACGCTTGCCCGGCTGGAGAGCGCCGTCCGGCAGATCGGCCTCGCCACCGTCGGCCTGCTCACCGTCGTCGCCTACCTGATCATCCGGTTCTCCCTGCGTCCCCTGCAACGGATGGAAGCCACCGCCGAGGCCATCGCCGCCGGAGACCTCTCAGCCCGCGTGCCCGAGGCCGGACCCCGCACCGAGGTCGGCCGGCTCGGCAATGCCCTCAACGGCATGCTCGGCCAGATCGAAATAGCTTTCCAGGCACGGCAGACCTCTGAGGCCGCCGCCCGCGAAGCCGAGAGCCGCATGCGCCGCTTCGTCGCCGACGCCAGCCACGAACTGCGCACCCCCCTCACCTCCACCCGCGGCTACGCCGAGCTCTACCGTCAGGGCGCCATCCGCGACCGGGAGCACCTGGACCGGATCATGCGCCGCGTCGAGGACGAGTCCGTCCGCATGGCCGCACTCGTCGACGACCTGCTGCTCCTCGCCCGGCTCGACCGCGAACCCGAACAGGAACACACAGCCGTCGACCTGTACCCCCTCCTCATCGACGCCGTGCAGGACGCACGGGCGGTTCAGCGGGACCGCACCATCCGCCTCATCCTGCCTCACGGCCCCCGGTCGGCAGGTCGGTACGCCGGCACCACCGTCCGCGGGAACGAGGCACGCCTGCGGCAGGTCCTCGCCAACCTGCTCACCAACGCCCTCCACCACACCCCGCCCGGCACGGCCGTCGACGTCCGCCTGGAACACCAGGCCACCGACTCGGGGCACTGGGCCGTCATCGACGTGGCCGACAACGGCCCCGGCATGCAGCCCGACCAACTCTCCCGTGTCTTCGAACGCTTCTACCGCGCCGACCCCGCCAGGAGCCGCGAGAGCGGCGGCGCGGGACTCGGGCTGTCCATCGTCCAGGCGATCGTGACCCAGCACCAAGGCCATGTACACGCACGCTCCGCGCCCGGGCAGGGCACCGTCTTCCGCGTCCGCTTCCCCCTGACCTGACCAGGCGGCAAGGTTTACCCGCCTCCCAGACGCCTCCCAGCAACACCCCTGACTCCGTTCAGGGCAGGGCGATTCGATCAGTCCACCCTGACACCTGGCCTGTGGAGTTTCCGTGCGCGCCCTGGACACCTCGCCCATCATCCGCCCTGAGCGCCGAACCCTGGCGGTAGTGCGGCGCTGCCTGCCCGCACTCATGGCGGTCGCCTCACTCACGGCCTGCGCGGGTGAAGGTGAACCGGAATCCGACCGCCCGGGCCCGCCCGCCGAGTCCGGCGCCGCGGACAGCCCGAGAGCAGGCTGGCGCGCCTGCATGGCGGAACAGGGAAGCTTCGCCATCTTGATTCTGGCTGGTCAGGGACTCTGGTGTGATGGCGGGTGAGGCTGCTCGGGCTGGTGGTGGGGCAGTGTCCAGCATGTAGATCGTCGGGCAGGGCGGTTCGCCTGTTCCGGTCCGCCGCCTCGTTCTCCTCCCTACGATCCGGCGCATGATGGATCCCGAGGTGCAGGAGCGGATCGCGTTACGCCGCGCGGAGTTGGACGATCTGAAAGAACAGCTGGTCAAGCAGTTGGCCGAGGTACGGGCCGAACGCGAGGACCTGGCGGCGGTGGAGCGGGTCCTGGCCTGGATGGGCGAGCAGGTCGCCGCCGAGCGGGCCGCGACGGCGCCGGCTGTCGCGCAGGTGGGCGGGAAGGGGGTGCTGCTCTCGTCGGCGACGATCCCGCCCGCCGGCCCGTCGGCGGCGATGACGCCCTCCCAGACCTCAAGGTCACAGCAAATACGAGAAGCGCAGTGCCCCGCCCTCTTCTCGGTAGCGGCCCCGGCCGCGCTTGCCGCAGGGGTTGGGGAGCATCTGGCTGGCCACCTTGTGAGGGGTGAGGGCGTTGGTGACCACTCAGAAGTGTCCACTGTTCGGAGTAAAGCCCACCGGCCACGAACCCCCTACCTGTGCGGAGCGTCCGGAGGGGCATGGAAACAGATTGACCCGATCCACGTCAGCGAGCCCGGCCTGCTGGTCCTGGACATCACCGGCCAGGACGAGACCACCGTTCAAGCGGCGGCCGAGGAGCTGGGGCGCAGGTGGGGCACCTCCGGCACGCCGAGCATCCGGCGTGTGCCGGGAGAGCCCGGGGTGACTGCGCGGCTGTACGCCGATCTGAGGCACTCTCCCGATCCGATCACAAGTCACATCCAGCGGTCGCCAGCATCGCTTGGCCCAATCCATGAAGCGCCATCAGGGGGACAAAAGCTGTGGCTGTGGCCGTCCTGGGCCTCCGTGCTCTCTTCCCGGGATATGCCCTCAAGCAAGTCCATCAGGCACGTAGACCTGCACCCTCACCAAGACCTGGGAGCACGGCGCGGGGAGGCTTCTCACTGGTACGAGGGGTCCTCCCACGGGCCGATGCTGCGGGAGCGCACCGGTTCGATGAAGCGCGGTGGGACGCTGTGCGGATGGTCGGGGCCCCAGTTGGTGGCCGTGCCCTCCATGACGACGCGGGCGTCGGAGGTGTACCAGTCCACGAGGTCGCTGTCGGAGCGCACGATCCAGGTGCAGCCGAGTTCCGGGTCGGCGGTGAAGTCTCCGTGCCGGATGAGGGCGGGGCGCCAGAAGTACGTGCCGGGCCACATCTTGCCGTAGTTGTAGGTGAAGGCGCCCTCGAGGCAGTACGCCTCCTCGGTGCAGGGGTGGTGGGCGAGCGGCTCCTCGCGCCAGCCGGGCTTCGCCTTGATCAGCCTGCTGTAGAAGCCGGTCTTCTCGTCACGGTGCAGCATCTTGATGTAGAGGCCGGGTACGGGTGTTCCGCCGAGGTCGAAGCGCATCGGGCTGCCGTCGTGGACGTCGATCCAGGGCAGTTCCGAGGTCTGGAGCACCACCAGCGTCTGGTCGGGGCGCAGGCCCTCCCGGTCGGCGTCCGCGAGGTCGAAGCGCCAGTCGCCGGCCTCGCGGAACAGCAGGATCTCGGTTCCCGCTGTGGCCGTGACGGCGGGGGTGCGGACTCCGGCCGGAGCCGTCCAGAAGCCGTCGGGGCCGAGCACGGTCTCTCCGACGGTGACCTGCCCGCGCAGGACGTACCACTCGGTGGCGGCGTGGTGGACGCCGGCCGGCCGCGACCAGTCGGTGGTGAAGCGGACCTTCAGGGATGCCGAGCCGTCCTCCTCGTCGTAGCTGAGGTTGCGCTGTTCCGCTGTTCCTTGCACGTGTTCGAACTCCCCCGTGTGCCAGATCAGATCGCGCTCGTCCACAAGCTCCACGTGCGGTCGCATGGCGGCTCCTCCCGGGTTGGTTTCCGATGCAGAATGTAGCGATAACATGAATGCGATACAAGATGTATCGTTAACCAGGTGTCGCAGCCCGGACGCCCGAAGGGGCCCACACCCGCAACCGAGACCGTCGTCCTGACCGCAGCCCTGGAGCTGTTGCTGAGCGAGGGGGCGGAGGCCCTCTCCGCGCAGCGGCTGCACGTGGCGACGGGGGTCGCACGCTCGACGATCTACCGGCACTGGCCCACGCCCCGCGCCGTGCTGGCGGCGCTGATCGAGGTGGCTCCGCGGCGCACGTCCTCCCCCACGGGAGAGGTCCGGGCCGATCTGCACACCGAGGTGGACGCGTTGTGTGACCGGCTGCGCGACAAGCCGGTCAGCGGCTTTCTGCACGCCATCGTCGCGGCGGCGGCCGGGGACGACGAGGTGGCGATGCTTCGGCGCCGGTACGTGGAGGACCTCTTGGCGCCTTTCCGTACGGCGCTGGCCCCCGCCGGTCTCCCCGATGGCGCACGGGAGGACGCGGTCTCCGCGATCGTCTCGCCCCTGCTGCTCGACTCGCTCCTGCTGGACCGGCCGGCGGCGCGCGGGCGTGCCCACCGGATGGTCGATGCGATCCTCGAAGGGGGCGTACCCGGGCAGGCGCCTTAGGCCGGCCGGGCCCGCCCCCCGGTCGGCGCCGGGGGGCGGGCCCGGCCGGAGCCGGACGCGGTCAGGAGCCGCTGAGCGTCTGGATGGTGCCGGCCGTGCGCAGGGATTCGTACCGGCTGCCGCCGGGGCGGTGGGTGGCGGTGACCGTTCCGTTCACGTCGTCGGCGGCCCAGACGGTGGCGAACTCCTGCAGTACGGCGACGTTGGATGCCTGGGGAGCGCCGTTGGGCAGGGTGCAGAGCGTGTCGGTGCTGGCGCCCTCGGCGTCGCAGTGCGAGCCGGTGCTGAGCCGGATCCCGAGGAAGTCCCGGTGGACGTCGGTGGTCAGCTCCTTGGTGCCGGAGGCCTGGCCGTTGGCGAGGTAGGGCGGCGAGGAGATGGCGTGCATGGGCAGGTTCGTCGTGTTCAGGCCGTTGAGGGCGTTGGCCATGTTGAGTCCGGTGAAGGAGTTGACGGGGTCGAGGAGGACGAGCCCGGACAGGCGGGCGAAGGCCGCCGGGTACTGGGTGCGGAGCCGGTTGGCGACGTAGCTGACGGCCTCTCCGCCGGCGGAGTGGCCGGAGAAGACGAATTTCGCGGGCAGTTGGAGGCCTGGGCGGCCAGCCTTGGCCGCGGCGTCGGCGAAGCTGCGGCCGAGCTTGTCGCTCGGGTCGGCGGACTTGCCGAACAGGTCGGCCACGTTGTTGAGGAAGGCGGTGTTGTTGCCGAGGTTCGAGACCGTGCAGCCGAACATGTCGGAGGACGGCAGGGTGGGGGCGAAGACGACGAAGCCGGCGGCGGCGTAGCGGCGGGCGAGGTCCTCGAGGTGGTCGTTGGCCCGGCTGAAGCCGTGCTGGAGCCAGACGGTGCCCTTGGGGGCGCCGGCCGGGAAGTACCAGTCCCCGGCGCGCTTGTAGACCAGGAAGGCGCAGCGGACTTCGACGGTGTTGGAGACCTTCACCACGTCGGCGGGGGTCTGCTCCGCGGCCGTGGCGGGCGAGAGGGCGGTGAGTATCGCGGCAGCCGCCAGGGCGGTGGCGAAGAGGGTGCGCGGGAGGGAGGTTCGTCTGTGCGGGGTGGCGCGCATGGGGACTCCCAAGGGGGATGGCCGCGTGGCGTCGCGGCGGGGGGGGATGGCCGCGTGGCGTCGCGGCGTCGCCTGACCTGCCCCAAGAGGGCGGGCGTTTCCACTGTCGTAACTTTGTTTCGCCAGCGGTCCCATTGGGCCCGAGCGGGGTCACGGCGTCAAGCGGTGCGGCGCTGATTGTTTCGGCGCGCTCCGCACGGGCTCAGGGCATGCCGAAGGCCCCGGCACTGGCGACGCGGTGACGGGGTGGCAGGGCGGATCCACGCTGATCAGCCGGGTGCGTTTGCGGGCCGGAAGCCGGCCAGGACGGGGTGCACGAGCCGCCCGATCGCGGTGATGCGGGCGGCCCGGTCCCCCCGCGGGAGGACGACGGGGCCGGCGACGGCGGGGAAGAAGGGGGCGAGGGCGGTGTGGGGCAGCAGCAGGAGCAGGAGGGAGAGCAGCGCGTCGACGTCGGCGTCGGCGCGCAACTCGCCCGCGGCGACCGCCTTCTCGACGAGCGGGCGCAGCCCCGCGAGGTAGAGGTGCAGGACGGGTTCGAGGACGGCCTGGCGGACGACGGGGTCGATCTCCATGTTGGTGGCCGCGGTCACGCCCCGCTCTAGGGGGTGCGTCTCGAAGTAGGAGACCCAGGCGTCGATGGCGTCGACCAGGTACGCGGGGAAGTCCTGGGTGGCACTGTCCCCGTCGGCGCGCGGTCCACCGCCGGGGTAGCCGTCGAGCCAGGGGCTCATGGCCTCGAAGATGCGAAGGGAGGTCTGCTCGGCGACGTAGGTGAACAGGTCGAGCTTCCCGGCGAAGTACTGGAAGAGGGATCCCTTGGCGACGCCGGCCTGCCGGGCGATGACGTTGAGGCTGCCGGTGGAGTAGCCGTGGGTGCCGAACTCGTCCATCGCGGCGATCAGGATCCGCTCGCGCCGGTCAGGCGGCAGGTGCGTCCAGGTGGTGGTGGGCATGCTCGCTCCCCGACGGCGTGACCGGGCGGCCATGTGACCGCCCGGTCATGGTCGGGGGCGCACGGCTGCCCTGTCAACGCGCGGGCCGCCGGGCGTTGCCCGTTCAGCGGGCCAGGTAGCGGCCCGCGGGGGCGGCGGTGACCGTCCCGTCCCGGTAGGCGACGCGGCCGCCGACGACGGTGACCGTGGGCCAGCCGCGCAGCTCCTGGCCCTCGAAGGGGCAGTGGTCCTGCCCGGAGAGCAGCAGCTCGGCGGTGACCGTGCGCACGGCGTCCAGGTCGGCTATGACCAGGTCGGCGTCGGCGCCCACCATCAGCGAGCCCTTGCCGGTGAGGCCGTACGCGGCCGCCGGATTGGCGGAGAGAAGTTCCGCAACGCGGCGCAGCGGCAGGCCGCGCTTGTGGTGGCCTTCGGAGAGGAGGATCGGGTAGAGCAGGGCGGTGCCGCCGAAGCCGGGCAGGGCGGGCCACAGGGCGTCGCCCTTGGACTCCTCCATGCAGCAGGCGTGGTCGGAGGCGATCCAGTCCACCGTCCCGTCGAGCACGCCCTCCCACAGTGCGTCGTTGTCCGCGCGGGTGCGGATCGGCGGGTTGACCTTGGCGCCGAGGCCGCGGCCGGTGGCGTCCAAACTCTCGTGGTCCAGGCACAGGTGGTGCAGGGTCACCTCGGTCCGCAGGTCCAGGCCGGGCGAGGCGGCACGCGCGGCGCGGGCGCCGGCGAGGGCGGCTGCGCTGGAGAGGTGCAGCAGGTTGACCGGGCAGCCGGTGGCCCGGGCCAGGGTGGCCGCTTCCCCGATGGCGACCTCTTCGGTCAGCGGCGGTCGGCCGTCGTGGTAGGCGCGCAGGCTCTGGGGGTCGCCCGCGCGGCGCACCCGGTCGATGAACAGCCTCATCAGTTCGGACTGTTCGCAGTGCAGGGACAGCGAGACGCGGCCGGCGGGGCGGGCGGCTCCGGCGGCGGCGACCGCCTCCATCAGCTGGTAGAGGTGGCCGAGGTCGTATTCCTCGCCGTCCGCGGCCATGCGGAAGCCCTGGGCGTCCCGGGAGTCGGCAGCGAGGTTGAACCCCTTGTAGAACATGTAGTACTTGAAGGAGCTGACCCCGTGTTTCGCGACGAGGTCGGGTATCTCGCGCACCTGGGCGGTGTCCATCGGGGCGAGGTGGAAGCCGTAGTCGGTGTGGCTGCGGCCGTCGACCGCCGCGAGGACCTCCGGGAAGATGTCGCCGTAGGCGCCGGTCCGGTTGAGGTAGTGCTCGCCCGTACGGAAGTAGGACAGCACGCTCGTCGCGCCGCCGACCAGGGAGGACCGGGTCTCCTCCGCCGCGTCCTGCTCCAGGGAGCGGTAGATGCCGAGGTGGAAGTGGGCGTCGACCGCGCCGGGGAGGACCACCCGCCCCGCGGCGTCGATGACCTCGGCCGCCTCGGCGGCATCGATGCGGTCGGCCAGGGCCGCCACCTTGCCGTCGCGCACGGCGAGGTCCGCGGTGATCTCGCCGAGGCGGGGCTGGACGAGCGTGCCGTTCTTGATGAGCAGGTCGTAACGAGACATGACAGGCCGGGCAGCCGCCGACTCAGGCGCGGTCGCCCGTACCTCCCTTCCGCTTCCGGAGGCGCAGGGAAACACTGTTTCTCTTCTGCGTGACGGAGAGTCATGCTAGCTTTCCGAAACAGCGTTCCACAAGGAGAAACAGCGAGGCATACAGCGCGACCCCTTGCATCCGTGCATCCCGAAGGTGTTGAGCCCTGATGGAGACCCCTCTTCCGCCCACGGCCCCGCCCGCCGCCGCGGCTCCGCTGCGCGGCGTCACCGTGCTGGACTGCGCCACCCTGTTCGCGGGGCCGCTCGCCGCGACGGTCCTCGGCGACTTCGGCGCCGACGTCGTCAAGGTGGAGCACCCCACCCGCCCCGACCCGGCCCGCACCCACGGCCCGTCCAAGGACGGCGAGGGGCTGTGGTGGAAGATGCTGGGCCGCAACAAGCACACCGTCACCCTCGACCTGAGCCGTCCCGCCGGCGCCGAGCTGCTGCTCCGGCTCGCCGGGCAGGCGGACGTGCTGATCGAGAACTTCCGGCCGGGGACCCTGGAGCGCTGGGGGCTGGGCCCCGAGGAGCTGCACCGCGCCAACCCGCGGCTGGTCATCGCCCGGGTGACCGGCTTCGGCCAGTACGGCCCCTACGCCCGCAGGCCCGGCTTCGGCACCCTCGCCGAGTCCATGAGCGGCTTCGCGGCGCTGACCGGCGAGCCGGACGGCCCGCCGACGCTGCCGCCCTTCGGGCTGGCCGACGGGGTGGCCGCGCTGGTCGCCGCCTCGGCCGTACAGACCGCCCTGTACCACCGCGACATGCACGGCGGGCCGGGCCAGGTCGTCGACCTCGCGATCATCGAACCGCTGCTGACCCTGCTGGGCCCGCAGCCCACCGCCTACGACCAGCTCGGGACCGTGCCGCCGCGCACGGGCAACCGGTCGGTGAACAACGCGCCGCGCAACATCTACCCCACACGGGACGGAGCCTGGGTGGCCGTCAGCACCTCGGCGCAGTCCGTGGCCGAGCGGGTCATGAAGCTGGTCGGGCACCCGGAGGTGACCGCCGAGCCCTGGTTCGCCGGGGGCGCAGGCCGCGCCGCGCACGCGGACCTGCTCGACGCCCACGTCGGGTCGTGGATCGCGGCCCGCGACCGGGACGAGGTGATCGCCGCCTTCGAGGAGGCAGAAGCCGCCGTCTCCCCGGTGTACGGAATCGCGGACATCTTCCAGGACCCGCAGTACCGGGCTCTGGACTCGCTGACGACGGTGGAGGATCCGGTGCTGGGACCGCTCCGGATGCAGAACGTCCTGTTCCGGCTGTCGGCCACGCCCGGAGCCATCCGCTGGACCGGACGTGCGCACGGCCACGACACGCGCGCCGTCCTCTCCGAGCGGCTCGGCCTGTCGCGGCGCGAGCTGGACGGACTCGCCGCGGACCGCACCATCTGACCCGTCCGACCACACCATCCCCTCCGGCCGCGTGGCCGCCTTCCTCCTGGAGGTTCCATGAACAGCGTCCACGGGTACCGCGGCGGCCCGGTGCCTCTGGCCGGCGCTCGGGTGCTCGACCTCGCCCAGCCGATGCGCCGCGGCATGCCGCAGTCGCCCAACCACCCGCCCTTCCGGATGCTGCTGGAGCGCCGCCACGGCGACCACGTACGCGCCGACGGCGGATCCGCGGCCAACGAACTCATCGTCACCGGGGGCCACGTCGGAACGCACGTCGACGCCCTCGCCCACGTCTCGCAGGCCGGGCTGCTGCACGGGGACGTCCCGGCCGGCTCGGTCCAGAGCCACGAGGGCTTTTCCCGGCACGGCATCGAGGAGTTCCCCCCGTACGTGGGCCGGGCGGTCCTGCTGGACGTCGCGGCCGCGCACGGCGTCTGGGTCCTGCCCGCCGGGTACGAGATCACCGTCGCCGACCTGGAGAAGGCTCGGGACGCGGCCGGCGTGGACGTCGGGCCGGGCGAGGCGCTGCTGCTGGGGACGGGGTGGTCCCGGCACTGGGCGGACCCGGGGGTCTTCACCGGCCAGGAGGGCGGGGCACCTGGCCCCGGGCCCGCCGCCGGGGCCTGGATCGCAGAGCGGGGGGTGCGGGTGACCGGCGGCGAGACTATCGCCTATGAGCACATCCCGGCGGGGCGCGGACACGCCGAACTGCCCGTGCACCGACAGCTGCTGGTGGAGGCGGGCATCCACATCGTCGAGACGATGCGGCTCACCGGGCTCGCCGAGGCCGCCGCGCGCCGGCGGCGGGCCGACTTCCTGCTGGTGCTGGCGCCGCTGCCGGTGGTCGGCGCCACCGGCTCCCCCGTACGCCCACTCGCCGTCCTGTTCGACCACGACGCGCAGGGCCGGGCATGAGCGGGGACGGCGAGGGGTACGCGGCGCGGCTGGCGGCCTTCGCGGCGGCCTGCCGGGCCGACGGGATCCCGCGGGAGATCGCGGCGGACGCGGCCGCGCGGACGCTGGACTGCCTCGGCAACAGCCTGGGGGCGCTCGGGCCCCACACTGGGGAGGCCGCGGGCGCCTCACCCCAGTCGGTGGCGCTGGCCCTGGCGCGCGCCTCCGGCGGGGCCGGGGAGGCCACCGCCCTGGGCAGCGGGGTGCGGCTGCCGGCCGACCGAGCCGCCCTCGTCAACGGCACCCTGGCGCACGCCCTCGACTTCGACGACACCCACCTGCCGTCCGTCCTGCACCCCACGGCCGCCGTGCTGCCCGCGGCGCTCGCCGCCGCCGAGGCCACCGGGGCCGACGGGGCCGCGCTCCTGGCCGCGCTCGCGGCGGGCGGTGAGGTGTGCTGCCGCCTCGGGATGGCCTCGTACGACCCGCAGCTGCGCAACTCGGTGTTCTTCGAGAAGGGCCTGCACGCCACGTCGATCTGCGGGACCGTCGGCGCAGCCGTCGCCGCGGGCCTGCTGTACGGGCTGAGCCCGGCCGAGCTGGCGCACGCCATCGGCATCGCCTGCTCGATGGGCGCCGGGGTGATCGAGGCGAACCGGACAGGCGGCAGCGTCAAACGGCTGCACTGCGGGTGGGCCGCCCACTCCGGGGTGTGCGCCGCCCAGTTCGCGGCGGGCGGGGTCACCGGGCCGCCCACCGCGCTCGAAGGGCGCTTCGGCTTCCTGACGGCGTTCCTGGACGAGCGGTGGACGGCGGGGCCGCTGCTGGCCGGCCTGGAGGAGATGGGCGCGGCCGGGAACTGGCAGTACGCGCGGACCGTGTTCAAGCCGTACCCGTCCAACCACTTCACCCACCCCGGGATCGACTGCGCGCTGGCCCTGCGCCGGGCGGGGCTGCGGGCCGAGGACGTGCTGAGCGCGCAGCTCGGGGTGGCCGCCGCGCCCCGGCGCACGATCGGCGAGCCGCACGCCGACAAGGTGCGCCCCCGTACGCCGTACCACGCCAAGTTCTCCGGCCCGTACACCGTCGCTGCGGCGCTGATGTCGGAGGCGGGTGACACAGCCGGGCCGGGGCTGGGGCACGCGGACTTCTCGCCGGCGGCGTTCACCGAGCCGCGCCGGCTCGCGCTGGCGCAGCGGGTGGAGGTGGTGGCCGACGAGCAGTGCGACGCGGAGTTCCCGCACGCATTCAGCGCGGTGCTGCGGGTCCGCACGCGCGGCGGGCAGGTGCTGCGGGAGCGGGTGGCCGGGTCGCTGGGCGGGCCCGGTACGCCGCTGTCGCGGGAGCAGTTGGCGGGGAAGTTCCGGCTGAACGCGGAGCCCGTACTGGGCGCGCTCCGTACGGCCGGTCTGATCGAGGCGGTACGGGCGCTGCGGGCGGCGCCGCGCGGGGCGGTCGGGGCGCTGCTGGCGCTGACGCGGATCGGGTGACGGGTCTGGTGGCTTCGGGGGCCCGGCCGGTCAGCGGCGGGTGGAGAGCACCCGGCGGGCGGCGCGTACGACGGCCTCGTCCACCATGCGGCCGTCGGGGCCGGTGATGACGCCGGAGCCGTCCCTCGTGGCCTCGGCGAAGCGGTCCAGCAGCGCCTGGGCGGCGGCGACCTCCTCCGGGCCGGGGGTGAAGACGGCGTTCACCGTGGCGAGTTGGCGGGGGTGGACGCAGGCCCGCGAGCGGTAGCCGAGCCCGCGCAGGGCACGGGTGCCGCGGGCGAGCGCGTCGAGGTCGGTGAAGTCGGTGCTGACCGGGCCGACCGGCGCCAGCAGCCCGGCGGCGGCGGAGGCGAGGAGGACGTGGGTACGAATGGCGGCGAGGGCCGCGCCGCCCGGCCCGTCGAGTGCCTCCGGTGCCGCGATGCCCAACTCGGCGCACAGGTCGGCCTCGCCGAGGTGCAGATGCCGTACACGCGATGCCTGCGCGATCGGCCGTACGTCGAGCACGGCCGAGGCGGTCTCCAGCAGCGGCGCGAGGGCGACGGCGCCGGGGGCGAGCCCGAGGCGTTCCTCGGCAGCGGTCAGGACGGCGTCCTGGGCGGCGATGCCGTCGACGCCGGAGCATTTGGCGAGGCAGAAGCCGGTGACCGCGGGCCCGGCGAGCAGGGCGCTCTCCGCGCACCCCCGCTCCCCCGGGTTGACGCGGATCCAGATCTCCGGCGTTCGCCCGGGTGCGGCCGCCCCGGCTGCGGCCGCCTCGACCAGCCAGGCGCGTACGAGCGACCGGGCCCGGTCCTTGCCCGAGGCGGGGACGGCGTCCTCGAGGTCGACGATCAGGGCGTCGGCGCCCCGGGCGGTCGCCTTGGCGAGCATCTCGGGGCGGTCGCCCGGGACGTAGAGGTAGGAGCGGGGCACGGGGGCGGTCCGGTCGGCGGTCATAGCGCGGCACTCCGATTCGTGGTGGACACAGCTTCTTGCTGGACACGGCTTCGCGGTGGCACGGCTTCGCGGTGGACACGGCGCTGGGTGCGGGGACCGTACGCGGAGGCTACGCGCGTGTCGGGGAGGAGTGTTGGGCGGCCGCCCCACCCTAGGAGCGCGGACCGCGCCGGTCAATGGGTGCGTTTCGCTGGGGCATCCACCGTTTCACGCCGGATGCACGTCTCGGAAACGCAGCTTTTACCCGGGCGGGTGTCCGGACCCTTGACACCTCGAGCGCACGGCAGGCTGTATGGGGGACTAAGAGAAACAAAGTTCCGTATAGGGAAACTCATGGCTCCCTTCGAGAGGAACCCACGCTCATGCACCCACGACCCACCAGATCCGCCCGGACCAGGGGTAGTGCCTCGCTCGCCGCCCTGGTGGTGGCAGCGGCCGGCTCGCTGGTCCTCGCCGGATCGCCCGCCCACGCCGGCAGCGGCTCCGTGACCTACGACTGCGTCTTCAGCTCCTCCCACTCGGTCTTCACCACCACCGCCACCCTCACCGCCCCCGCCACCGCGGCCGCCGGCGAGAGCGTGGACGTCAAGCTCAGCCTCGCCAGCAAGGGCCCCGCCAACGGCCCCGTCGCGCTGCCCGCGGCCAGCGTCGTCCCCTCGGCGAAGATCCTCGTCTCCGGACAGGCGCCGCTCACGCTCACCGCTCCGGCCTCGAACCCGCCCGTCCCCGCCAAGGGCGAGATCCCTATCCCCGACCTGACCGGCAGGCTCACCGTGGCGCAGCCCGGCACGGTGACGCTGACTCCGGACCAGCTGACCCTGGACATCCCGAATTACGGACTGTCCCTCAGCTGCACCCTCCAGGGCGCGGCCCCGGCCCTGCACACCATGACCGTCACCCCGGCGGCCGGCAGCACCACCGCGGCCGTCACCGGCATCTCGGGCCGCCCGGCCTCGAACACCACCGGGGCCCGCCCGGGCGACGTCCTGACCCTGGCCGGAACGGGCTGGCAGGCCGGCGCCCCGATCGGCGCGGTCGAGCTGTGTTCCCTGGCCGGCACGGGCTGTTCCGGCTCCGACCTCACACCCGACCTGCGCGTCGGCGCCGACGGGAAGCTGGCCGGTACGGTGACGGTCGGCGCGGGCGCCGCCCCCGGGCCGCACCGCCTGAAGATCACCCAGGGGTCGGCCTCCGTCTCCCTGGTCCTCGGGGTCCTGGGCGCCCGTACGCTCCAGGTCACGCCCGGGGGCGGCGGGCCGGGTACGAGCGCCACCGTCAGCGGCGCCAGTTTCGACCCCGGCGACGAGGTCAGCGTCACCACCCTCGACAAGGACGGCAACCCGGTCGGCGGAGCGGGCCTCACCGCGCCCGTCGACGCCCGGGGCAACTTCTCCGCGACGCTCGTCCCGGCCGTGGGGACCGTGAGGATCGTGGCGAGGGAGAAGGACGGCGGGGACACCGCCGAGACCCCGTGGTCGGGCAGCGCCAACGGCGGCGGCTCCGACCAGACGCTGAAGGTGCTCGTCAGCGGCGGCGCGCTCACCATGTCGGCCGAGCCGGGCGAAGTGGTCCTCTCCCCCGTCACCGTGGACGGCACCGCGCACGACTCCACCGGCAGCCTGCGCGCCCTGGAGGTCAAGGACTTCCGCGGCACCACTGAGGGCTGGTCGCTGGTCGGCACGGTCACCGACTTCCGGAACGCCGCCGGAGCCGCGATCCCCGCGAACCGGCTGTCCTGGACCCCGCGGTGCGCGGTCCACCCGGGGTCGGCCGCGGCCTCCGCCGTCGTCCCCGGCAGTTCCGGGCCGCTCAGCCAGACCACCGCGGCCGCGCTGTGCACCCAGGCCGCGAGTGCCGACCCGGCCTCCGTCACGGGCGGCCACTTCGACGCGGGCGCGGCGCTGAACCTGCGCGTCCCGGAGATCGTCCAGGGCGGCGAGTACGCGGCCGTCCTGCGGCTGACCCTGTCCTGACCCCTCCTCACGGCAGCGTGCCGGCGGCGAGCCCCTGGGCCCGCCGCCGGGCACCGGCAAGAGCGGAACCATGACACCTGTGCGCAGTGACCGCCCGCCCGGGCGGGCTCCCGGAACAGCCCGCGCCGTAGCGGCCGCGCTGCTCGCCGTCCTGATGACCGCCCTGCTCGCCGGGGCACCGCCGGCGGCCGGGGCCGCCCGGACCGGCACCGACGGCGTCGGTTCCTGGTCGGTGAGGCCGGCCGGGACCGCCGACCGGGCCGCCTTCGTCATGGACTCCGCGCCCGGCGCGGTCGTCAAGGACGCGGTCCGGGTCAGCAACCTGTCCGACGCGCCGCTCTCCTTCCAGGTCTACGGCTCGGACGCCTACAACACCCCGCGCGACGGCGCGCTCGCCTACCGGCAGGCCGGCGAGGCGCAGACCGGGCTGGGCGGCTGGCTCTCCCTGGCCACGAACGCCCTGGTCATCCCGCCGGGCCGGGCCGCCGACATCCCCTTCACGCTGAACGTGCCCGCCGACGCCACCCCCGGCAGCCACGTCGGCGGGATCGTCGCCCTCAACAACGCCGTCGAGCAGGCGGGCGAAGCCGCCGGGGTCGACGTGGGTGTCCAACGGGCCATCGCGGTCCGGATCCAGCTCACCGTGGAGGGGCCGGTGACCCCGGGGCTCGCCGTCCGCTCGGTGCGCGTGCACCACCGCCCGGGGGGTGCGCCCTTCGCCGGCGCCCGCGTGACCCTCACGTACACGGTGGTCAACACCGGCAACGCCGCCCTGCGGCCCACCGTCTCGCCGCGCGTCAGCGGGTTGTTCGGGCTGCGGCACAGCGCCTTCGCCGACCGCACGCTCCCCCTGCTGCTCCCTGGGCAGAGCGCCGACATCAGCGCCGACTGGCCGGACGCCCCCGGCGTGGACCACCTCACCGCGTCCGTGCGCGTCACCGCGCCCGGCCTGCCCGCGACCACCGCGCAGATCAGCCGGGTCGCCGTGTCCTGGCCCACGCTGGGAGTCGGGGCCGCGCTGCTCGCTGTCCTCGCGGTCGCGCTGGGCCGGCTCCGCCGGAACCGGTCCGGTGCTAACTACCGTGTGGGGAGCGCATCATGACGCTCCGCCAGGCTTTCGCCGCCCTGCTGCTGTCGGCCGCGGCGGCGCTGTCCCTCACGGCCGGTGCCGGCCCGGCTGTCGCCTCGGCCGGGCCGGACGTCACCGTGGACGACGCCCGGGCCACCCCCGGCCGGCCGGTCAAGGCCGTTGGCGCGGGCTGGCAGCCGGGCACGACCGTCCAGGTCGAGATCTGCGGGGGCGGGGCGCTGCGCGGCAGCGCCGACTGCGACACGCTGCGCGCCGCGGTCGCCCTGGTCGCCGTGGACGGCACCTTCCGCCTGACGCTCATCGCGGGTACGCCGCCAGCCGCCTGTCCCTGCGTCCTGCGGGCAGTGGCCGTGCAGGGCGGGGCCAGGGCCCAGACCCCCCTCGCCGTCGCCGGGGCGGCCGACGCACCGGCGGCTCCTGCCCCCGCACCGGCCGTACGGGTCGACGTGGTCGCGGCAAGCCTGTCCGGCGGGCCGCGGTTCGCCGAGCTGTTCGGCGCCCCCGCGCACCGGACCCTGACGGTGACCCTGCGCAACCCGGGGGACCGGCCGCTGGGGCGGGCGCCGCTGCTCGTGACGTGGGGGCCGGGGGCAAGCGCCGACCTTCCGGTGGGCGAGCCGGAGACGGCGGAGCTGCCCGCGCGGGCGGAGCGGACGTACCGGATCCCCGTACGGCTGCCGGCGGCGGCGTTCGGCCGCTACTCGGTGGGCGGGAGGTACGCGTCGGCCGAGTTCGCCGTCACCACCGACCTTTACCCGTGGGGGCTGTTGGGGGTCGCCTTCCTCTCGGTCCTCCTGACCGTCTTCACGGTCTCGGTGGCCGCGCGCCGGGGCACCGAGCGGCGCCGTGAGCGGTGGGCGGGGCGGGCGCCGGCGACCGTGGCGGAACTGCCCGCCTTCGTCGCGGCGGACCGGCTGGCCGGCGTCCTGTCCGCCGGGGCGGCGGACCGGGCTCGGCCCGAACTGGTCAGTACCCGTGCGGTGGTCCGGGCGCTGGCGGGCGAGGCGGCGCTCGTGGACGCGGTCGGACTGCGCGCACTGGCCGACGCCCTGCGGACGGCACCTCTGGAGAAGGAGCGGTGATGGCCTCCCTCGGCCCCGTTCTGATTCGTCAACGCTCGGACCTTGGCGCGGGCGCGGCCGTCGGGCTGGCCGGCGGGGTGTACCTCACCTCGGCCCCGCTGCTGGGCGGGCCCGTCGGGATGCCCGGGGAGGCCGTCCGCTACCTGCTGCTGACGGGCCTGCTGCTCGCCGGGGCCGTCGGAGCGGTACTGCGGTGGCGGTGGCAGTGGCGGCGGAGCCGGGGCCCGGGGCGGGCGGCAGCGGCGCGGCGGGCGGTGGCGGTGTGCGTGCTGGCCGGCGCCGCCCCCTTGCTGGCGCCGCTGTTCGGCTCGGCCATGGTGTTCGCGCTCTTGCTGGCCGTGGCGGCAGCCCTCGCGGGCGGCTCGCTCGTCCTCTACCGGCCGGAGCACTCCTGGCACGCGGCGTGCCTCGCGGGGGCGGCCGCGGCCGGCGGCGCGACGGTGCTGCTCGCGCAGCGCCCCCAGGTCGCGTGCGCGCTCGGGTGCGGGCTCGCCGCGGTGTTGCTGCTGCCGGCCTGCGCACGGGCCGAGCCGGACGACGGGCGCGGGGGGCACGCCGCCTGGTCGCGGTGGACGGCGGGCGCCGTGGGCGCGGCGGTGTTCGGCGCGGTGTTCGCCGAACAGAGTCTGGTCGTCTTCCGCTGGGAGCTCCTGGGCGGCGCGGGCGCCCGGCCGTTCGCCTACGCGGCCCTGCTGGCGGCGGCGTCGACCTGCGGGCTCGCCGTGGCCGGCGGGCGCCGGGCGGGGGCAGGCACCGGTGCGCGCGGGGCGCTGTTCGCGGCCGGGCTCACGGCAGCCGTGGCGGCGTGCGCGAGCGCCGCCCGGCCCTGGCAGCTCACGCTGGCGCTGGCGGCCGCTCTCACGTGCGGGGCCGCGGCGGCGGTACGCCCCGAGTCGCCCGAGTCGCCCGGGCCGCGGGCCTCCGGCTATGCGGTGGCCGCACTCCTGGGTGGAGCGGCCGCCATGACCGCGGTCGCCCTGTCCGGCCACCTGCTGGACGGCCCGGACACCCTGACCGGGGTGGGCCTGGCCCCCGCCCTGGTGGCGTCCGCCGCGCTGGTACTCCGCGGACACGCCCCGGCCCCGGATCCCCACCCCACCGCCGCCGACGCCGTTGGCTCCGCCGGTGCGGCCGGTGCGGGCGGTGGTGTCGGCAGTGCCTCTGACGGCGTCGGGACCGCTCTGCTGGACGTGCGGGGGTTCGGCGTGCGGGAGCCCGGGGCGCCGGCCGTGCGGCGGTTCGGGATCACGGTGGCGGCCGGTGAGATCGCGTATCTGACCGACACGCTGCCCGGCCGCCGGGCGGGGGCTGTCCTGGCCGTCCTCGGCGGGCTGCGGCGGGCCGATGCGGGGACCTGGCGGCTGCGTGGCCACGACGTGTCCCGCGTCGGTGAGCGGGGCCGGTGGGACCTGCGGATGTCGGCCCTCGTCGACCCTGCGGACACGGCCCGGTCGGGCGCACTGCCTCGGGGGCATCCGGTGGCGTGGGGGGGGGGGGGGGGGGGGGGCGCCCCCCCCCCCCCCCCCCCCCCCCCCCCGGGCGCGGGGGGGGGGGGGCGGGGGCGGCCCCCCCCCCCCCGGCCCCCCCCCGGGGGCGGCGCGCGGGGCGCCCCCCCCCCCCCCCGCCCGCCGGGGGGGGGGGGGCGCCGGGGGGGGGGGGGCGCGGGGGGGGGGGGGGGGGGCGGGGGCCGCCCCCCCCACCGCGCACCTGGGCCCCCGGCGGGCGGCCGAGTTGACGGCGGGCGCCCTCGAGGCCTTCCCGTTCCTCGGGGCCAAGGGCGCGGACGTCTGCGCGCGGCTCAGCCCCGAGGAGCGGTGCGTCCTCGGGCTGGCCCAGACGCTCATCGCGCAGCCGGCGCTGCTCCTGCTGGACCTGACCGGGCCCGGCTGCGGGCCGCTCGCGGCCGATCCCGCCGTCACGGCCGTCCTGCGCCACATCGCCGACCGGGGCACGGCCGTGCTCGTCGCGGTCCCCGCGGGGCAGGCCGTGCCCGGGCCGCGCCCCCTCGTGCTTCCCGCGCCCGGCGGCTCCCGGGCAGCTCTCCTGCGACGGACCGGAAAGGCCAAGCCGTGAAAACCTCCAGGAAGAACCGGACCGGCCGGGCGGCCCTCGCGGCGGCCGCGCTGTTCACCCTCACCGGGGTGAGCCCGGCCGCGGGCGGGGCTACCGTCCGGGTCTCGGCCGCAGCCGGCCTGACGGAGGGCCAGGAGATCACCGTCGACGGCACCGGCTTCAGCGCCGGCCTGACGTCCGTCGCGGTCGGCCTGTGCAAGATGGGCTACACCGGCAACAAGGACTGCGACCTGGGCGGCGGCGCCCGCCTGGTCACCATCGGCCCCGACGGTGTGCTCCCCCGGGTCACCCTCACCGTGCACGGGCGCTTCGCGGGCATCGACTGCCGTACGGCACCGTGCGTGATCGGTGTCGCACCCCTGCCCTCCGGAACCCCGCCCGCACTGATCGCCGCCAACAGCGTTGAGGTCGCCGTCGGTTTCGAGGGCGGAACGGTCCCCGGCGAGGCGTCCGGTACCGGCCGGGCCGGTCCGGTCGGCGCTGCCGCCCCGGGGGCCGTACACGGCGACGACTGGAGCGGGCCGTCCACGCCGATGTGGGCGCTGTCCCTCGGCGTGGCCTGCGCCGGTCTCCTGATCGGCGCCCACTCGCTCGTCCGGAGCCGCCCGCAGGCGGAGCACCCTGAACCCCCGCTGTCCCCTTCTGACTCTGGAGGAAACCCATGACATCGCTTCGAAGAAGCCGCTGCGCGGGCGCGCTCGCCGCGGCATCGGTCCTGGCGGCGGTGGCGGCCGGGCCGGCCGCCGCCGCCGGGACCCTGACCGTCAGCAAGTCGACCGGACTCGCGGTCGGCGACAAGGTGACGGTGTCCGCGAAGGGGCTGAGCCCCGATCAGGGCTTCGTCCCGATCGGGCTGTGCAAGCCGAAGCCGGCCGGCCCGGCGGACTGCGAGACCTCGCCCGACGCCGCGGTCATCGGGAAGACCGATGCCTCGGGGGTGTGGCACACCGCGGCGAACGGCGCGACCACCGCCCAGATCACCGTCAAGGCCCAGGCGGGCGGGGCGGACTGCGCGGCCAAGGCGGGGAACTGCGTCATCGCCGTGTCGATCTCCGCGACGAAGGAGCTGGTGGAGGTGCCGCTGACAGTGGGCGCGGGCGGCCCCGGCGCGAGCAGCCCTCCGCCCTCGAGCCCGGCTCCGACCCAGGCCCCGGCCACCAGCGGCGGAGGCGCGGCCGCGTCCGGCGGCGGGAGCAGCGCGGGATCGCTGCCGCAGACCGGTACCACCGACGGCCTCCCGGTGGCCGCCCTGCTGGGCGGCACCCTGTTCCTGCTCGGCGGCTGCACGCTGGTGCTGCTGCGGCGCGGCCGTAGGAGCTGAACAGCGGCGGCGCGGCTCGGGGCGGGCCGGCGGTGGGGCCGGGCGGCGTTCGATCAGCCGCTTCCGGCCCGGCCGCCGGCTCAGCGGCGGGGACGGCCGTCAGGCCTGCTCGGGGCGGGGGTGCAGCGGCTCGCCGAGGCGCCGGCAGGCGGTGGCGAGGTCGACGACGTCGGCGTACTTGGAGTCGAGGTCGAAGAGGTTGCCCTCGTGGGGGCCGGCGTCCCGGTCGGCGACGGCGTCGCGGACGACGATGGGGCGCAGCCCGTACTGGAGCGCGTCCAGGGTCGTGGCCCGGACGCAACCGCTGGTGGAGAAGCCGCCGATGACGACGGTGTCCACGCCGAGGACGGTCAGGACGTCGCGAAGCCGCGTCTGGAAGAAGGCGCTCGGGTAGTGCTTGTGGATGACGATCTCGCCCGGTTCCGGGGCGCAGAACGGGGTGAAGGCGGCGTGCGGGCTGCCCGCGCGGAAGGCGTCGAGGCCGGGCACCTTGCGGGCGAAGTGGGGGGCGTCGGCGCTCGGTTCGGCGTCGTAGTGGACGGCGGTGAACAGGACGGGGAACTGGGAGCGTCTGGCGGCGCGGGCGAGTCGGGCCATGGCGTGCAGGGCCGCCTCGGCCGTGGTGAGGTGGAGGCGGCTGTCGGGGGCGGCATACGCCTGTACGGGGTCGACGAGGAGGACGGCGGGGTGTTCGCCCCAGCCGATACGGCGGCCGAACCCGGCGGCCTCGTAGTCATCGGCCAGGGGCGCGTCGGCCATGTCAGATCACTCCGTCCGCGGTGAGTTTCCCGCGCTCCTCCGGGGTGAGGCCGAGGAGGTCGCCGTAGATGTCGTCGTTGTGCGCTCCGAGTTCGGGGCCGGCCCAGCGAACGGCGCCGGGGGTGGCGGAGAGTTTGGGGACGACGTTCTGCATGGGGATCTCGCCGAAGTCGGGGTGCGGGAGGCGGACGATGGCGTCGCGGGCGGCGAAGTGCGGGTCGGTGAGCATGTCGGCGGCGGTGAAGGTCTTGCCGGCCGGGACGCCGGCGGCGTGCAGGGCGCCGAGCAGGGTGTGCGCGTCGTGGCCGGCGGTCCAGGTGGTGATGAGGTCGTCGAGTTCGCCCTGGTGGGCGCCGCGAGCGGTGTGCGTGGCGTACTTGGGGTCGTCGGCGAGGTCGGTGCGGTCCATGACCTCGGTGAGGCGGCGGAAGACGGTGTCCTGGTTGGCGGCGATGAGGACGGCGGCGCCGTCGGCGGTCGGGTAGACGTTGCTGGGCGCGACGTTGGGCAGCACGGGGCCGGTGCGTTCGCGCTGGTAGCCGCCCACTTCCCATTCGGGCAGCAGCGATTCCATGTAGGCGAGGACGGCTTCGTAGAGGGCGGAGTCGACGATCTGGCCGGTGCCAGTGCGGGTCCGGGCGTGCAGGGCCATGACGGCGCCGTAGGCGGCCATGGTGCCGGCGAGGGCATCGCCCAGGGAGATACCGGTACGGGACGGGGGGCGGTCGGGTTCGCCGGTGATGTGGCGGATGCCGCCCATGGCCTCGCCGATGGAGCCGAAGCCGGCGCGCGGCGCGTAGGGGCCGTTCTGTCCGTAGCCGGTGACGCGGACCATGACGAGGCCGGGGTTGACGGCGCGCAGCTCCTCGTAGCCGAGGCCCCAGCGCTCCAGGGTGCCGGGGCGGAAGTTCTCGACGAGGACGTCGGCGCGGGCGACGAGGCGGCGGACCAGTTCCTGGCCCTCGGCGTGGCGCAGGTTGCACGTGACGGACTTCTTGTTGCGGGCGACGACGGGCCACCACAGGGACTTTCCGTAGGGGCGTTCACGTCCCCATTGGCGCATGGGGTCGCCGCGTCCGGGGTCTTCGAGCTTGATGACCTCGGCGCCGTGGTCGCCGAGGAGTTGGCCGCAGAAGGGACCGGCAAGCAGGGTGCCGGTCTCGATGACACGGATGTCGGAGAGGGGTCCACTCATGCCGCGAGTGTAGATTTGGGAAACACTGTTTCGCTAGAGGAATCGACGGGGCAGAATGCGGCGCATGGACGATTCCCTGGACGACTCCCTGGACGGTTCCGTCGCGGCCGGACGGCCCAGCGGTCCCGGCGTGGTGGAAGTGGCCCCGCGCGACGGGTTGCAGAACGAGGCGCGCGCCCTGTCGCCGGCGCAGCGCGCGGACCTGATCGAGCGGGCCGTGGCCGCCGGCGCGCGGCGGGTGGAGGCGGTGGCGTTCGTCCACCCCGGCCGGGTGCCGCAGATGGCGGGGGCGGAGGAGGTGATGGGGCTGGTCAAGCGCGGGGGCGGCGTGCGCTACAGCGGCCTGGTGCTCAACGCGCGCGGTATGGAGCGGGCGAGCGCGAGCGGCGTGGACGAGGTCAACTACGTGGTGGTGGCCAGCGATTCGTTCTCCCGCCGCAACCAGGGCGTGGGCACCCGCGAGGCGCTGGCCGCATGGGAGGCGATCTCCGCCCGGGCCCACGCGGAGGGGATCGGGCGCTCGCTGACCATCGCGGCGGCGTTCGGCTGCCCCTTCGAGGGGGAGATCCCGGAGGCGGCGGTGGCCGAACTCGCCCGGATCGGGGCGGAGTCGGGCGCCGAGGAGATCGTGCTGGCCGACACCATCGGCGTGGGCGCGCCCGACGCGGTCACCCGGCTGCTGGCGGCGGTACGGGAGCAGGCGCCCGGGGTGGTCCTGCGCTGCCACTTCCACAACACGCGCAACACCGGCTACGCGAACGCGGTCGCCTCGGCGGCGGCCGGCGCGGCGTGGCTGGACTCCTCCCTCGGCGGCATCGGCGGCTGCCCCTTCGCCCCGGCCGCCACCGGCAACATCGCCACCGAGGACCTGGTCTACCTGCTGCGCCGGATGGGGCTGGAGCCGGGAATCGACCTGGAGTCGGCCGCCGCGGCCGGGGCGTGGCTGGGCGGCGTGCTCGGCATCGAGGTACCGGCCCTGCTGGGCCGGGCGGGACCCTTTCCCGCGGTCGGGACGGCTTCCGCGCAGCGGGCGGAGGGATAGCGGTGGGGGCACATCCGCACGGCGCGTGGATCCTGCTCCACCTGCTGCTGTTCGTCTTCTGGCTGGGCGGCGACCTCGGCGTCTACGTCTCCAGCCGGTACGTCCTGAAACCGGACCTGCCGTTCGCCGCCCGCTCGACGGCCCTGTCGATCATGAGCATGCTGGACCTCGGGCCGAAGATCTGCCTGGTGCTGATCCTGCCGAGCGGCATCACGCTCATGGCGCTGGAGCCGCACGGGGCGGAGCACCTGCTGAACGGCTGGTCCGCCGGGGCGACCTGGCTGTTCGCGGCGCTCTGGCTGTGGCTGACCGTCCGCGAGCACCACCACCCCGGCCGCCACCCCTGGACACGCCGGGCGGACTGGACGCTGCGGGTGGCGCTGACGGCCGCGCTGTGGGGCGTGGGCCTCTACACCCTGCTGGCCTCGGAGCCGTTCGGGGTGGACACCGATCCGCGCTGGCTGGGCGGCAAGGTGCTGCTCTATGCGACGGCGATCGCCTGCGGGCTCGGGATCCGGCTGACGCTGCGCCCCTTCGGGGCCGCGTTCGGCGCGCTGGCGGGCTCGGGGAGCAGCCCGGGCGTCGAGCGGGCGCTGCGGCGGGCGGTCGACGGCTGCGTCCCGTACGTGGTGGGCATCTGGACCTGCGTCCTCGCCGCGGCGGCGCTCGGGGTGTTCAAGCCCGGCGCCGACCTCTGAGCCGGAGGCCGGCGCCTTTCGAGCCGGGGCGGCCGGCCTCCGAGCCCGGGACGGCCGGCCTTCGAACCCGGGTCAGCCGACCCCGGGCCGGTAGCCGAATTCCGCCGAGAGGCGTTCCGTACTGGCCATCAGCAGCGGGGCGCACTCGGCCAGGCGCGGCTTGAAGCGAGTCTGGGGGCCGGCCAGGCTCACCACGGCGATGACGTGCCCGTCGTACCCGAAGACCGGCGCGGCGAGGGAGGCGGAGCCGCTCTGGCGCTCGCCGACGGACATGGCGTAGCCGCGGCGCCTGATGGCCGACAGTTCCTTGCGCATGCGCTCGGGGTCCGTGATGGTCCGGTCGGTGATGGCGTCCAGGGCGTGGCGTTCGAGATAGGTGTCGATCTCGGCGTCGGGCAGGAAGGCGAGGAACGCCTTGGAGGAGCTGCCCGCGTGCAGGGGCAGCGGGATCCCGAGGGCCACCTCCATGCGCAGTTCCTGCTCGGGGACGGCCTGGTCGACGTAGAGCCGGGTGTCGCCGCGGCGGATGGAGAGGGTGGCGGTCTCGCCGCACTGGGCGGCGAGCCGGCGCAGCTCGGGGGCGGCGAGCACCCGCAGGTCGGTGCGGGCCAGGTAGGCGCGGCCGAGCGAGATGGCGGCGGGGCCGAGGGCGTAGCGGCGGGTCAAGGGGTCCGCGATGATCAGGTCGCGGTTGCGCAGGGCCGTCAGGATGCGGTGAACGGCGGCCTTGGTGATGCCCAGTTCCTGGGCGATCTCGGTGACGCCGAGATCGGGGCGGCCGCTGCGGCCGAACATCAACAGTACGTCCATGGCCCGCTCGACGGCGGCGACGGACCGGCTGCTGCTCGTCTCCTCGGTCACGGCTGTCCTTCTGCGCGATGGTCTCGGGGTTGTGGCGGCAGCCGTTCTCCCCGACGTGCCGACAGCATAACGTCGATTTCCCCATGGGAAACAGTGGGTTCACGTGCGTCCGTTCGTTGACACCACAACGGACCCGTCGTTACGCTCATGGATACAGCGTTTCACTAGAGGAAACAACGACCAGCGGGGGTGCGATGACCACCGTCATCGATGAAACGACCTTCCGTCAGGTGCTGTCCCGGTGGCCCAGCGGCGTGGGGATCGTCACCACGGCCGGCGCGGACGGGTGGCACGGCATGACGGCGAGTTCGTTCAGCAGCGTCAGCCTGGCACCACCTCTCGTCCTGGTCTGCCTGGACCGGGCCATCCGCTCCCACGATCTGCTCATACGCAACGGTGTCTTCGCCGTCAACGTCCTGGGCCGCGACCACCTCGCCCTGGGGCGCCGGTTCGCGGGCATGGAGGCCGGCGTCACCGACCGCTTCGCCGCGGGCGATTGGCTTCCGGGGGCCACGGGCAGTCCCGTCCTGACGGACTCGGCCGCCTGGGTGGACTGCCGGGTCCTGCACCGGTATCCCGGCGGGGACCACACCATCTTCCTGGGCGAGGTGGTCGCCGCGGGAGTTCCGCGCCTCACCTCCCCGCTGCTCTTCCACTCCCGCTCCTGGGGGCAGTTGGCCGATCCGCTCCCCGACCGTGTGGACCTGGCCGACACCGGCATCGCCGGTGCGGCAGCGGCGGCGCCGCACACCGCGCCGCTGGCCCGCGCCCTGCGGCTGGCCGGTGTGCGCGTGCGCATGGCGCCTCCCTCAGGCGGGGGCGGGGGCCGGCGCGGAGCCGGGGCCGACGGCCTGGGCTGCTCGTCGGTCCACGTCCCCGACGGCGCGGCCGCCGTCGCCGCGGCCGCGGCCGGCTTCCCGGCCGTCGAGTTCACCGTCGCGCCTGACGGCGACGGCACGAAGGCCGCGGCCACGGTCCGCGCGGTGCGCGGCGCCGGACACTCGGACATCCTCCTGGTGGCCCGGATACGCGACGCCCTGCGCCCGGGCCTGGCCCGGGCCTGCCTGCTGACCGTGCAGCGGCTGACCGCCGCCGGCTGCGGGGAGATCGTGCTGGAGGAGCCCGCGGAAGGACTCGACGACGCGGACGGCGCCTCGCCGCTGGCAATACGCCGGCTGCTCCAGGACGCGGTCCCCGAGGCCGGGGCCGTGCCGCTGCGCCTCGCCCTGCGCGACCACCACGGCCTCGGCCTGGTCAACGCCCTGACCGGCATGAAGAGCGGTGTCCGCTGCTTCGAGACCGCCCTCAACGGCCACGGCGGCGTGCTGGCCACCGAGCGGCTCGTCCTGCTCTGCTCCCGCATGGGCGTCGCCGCCCCCCTGGACCGCGCCGCCCTGCGGGACCTGCGCGCCGAGGCGTATGGCCTGCGCACCCAGCCGCCCGCCGCTCCCGCCCCCTGCTCCCCCACGCCGGCCACCGCCTCCCGCGCCCCGGAATCCCAGTAAAGGAGATACCGCTGATGACCACGCTCCAGCTCACGAGCGCGCACCTCCTCGACCGTATGACGCCGGCCGAACGGGGCCGCGCCGAGCGCGTCGAATCCGTTCTGCCCGCCCTGCGGGAGGCGGCCGCCGACGCCGACGCGCAGGCCTCCTTCCCGACGGGCCACACCCGGCTGCTGCGGGAGGCGGGACTGCTCGGACTCGTCGTGCCCGAGGAGTACGGAGGCCTGGGCGGCGGTCTGCGCGACCTCGCGGCGGCCACCTACGCCATGGGCACGGCCTGCCCCTCCACGGCGCTCGCCTTCTTCTTCCACAACACCAGCGCCTCGCGCGGCCTGCTGCCCCTGGAGGCCGTCCGGGCCGGCCTGTTCACACCGGAGGAGATCCCGGTGGTCACCGCTTTCGCCGAACGGGTGCTGACCACGATGGCGGCCGGGTCGTGGCTGGCCAACTTCGCCAGCGAGGCGGCCAAGAGCTCCGCCGCGAACATCTCCATCGCCACCACCGCCTCGCGCGCCGATGGCGGCTGGGTGCTCTCCGGGGAGAAGTCCTTCGGCTGCGCGACCGGAGTCGCCGACGTCTACCTCGTCACCGCCCGGCTGGAGAAGACCGACACCGCCGAGGGCCTGGCCATGTTCCTCGTACCGCGCGACGCCCCCGGTGTGGCCTCCCGCCCGCCCTGGAACGGGCTCGGGATGCGCGGCAGCGCCAACCACGGCATCCGGCTCGACGAGGTCTTCGTCGCCGAACGGGACGCGCTGGCCGTACCGGGCGCGTTCACGCGCATGCTCCAGGTCAGCCGCGGCAGCTTCGTCGGCAACCAGCTCGCCATCGCCGCCGTCTACACAGGAGCCGCGCAGGCCGCGTACGACTACACGCTGGAGCTGCTGACCCGCAAGACGTTCGCCGACACCGGCCGGCCGATCGCCTCCTCGCCCATGCACCAGGTCCTCATCGGGGACATGACGCAGAACCTGGAGACCGCCTACCAGTGGCTGCGGCGCCAGCTCGAACTGGAGACCTCCGAGCCGCCGCTGCGGCCCAAGCCGGAGGTGTTCAGCCAGTGGCGGCTGGGCAAGGGCGCGGTCACCGAGGCCTGCTTCGCCGTCGCCCTGGGCGCGCTCAAGGCGTCCGGGACCTCCGAGGCGCGGCTGGACGGCGTTATCGGCCGGACCCTGCGCGACCTGGCGATGGGGCTGGTGATGACGTTCCCCGCCGAGCGGGGCCGCCTGGAGGCCGCGAAGATCGCCACCGAGGCGCAGGAGAACGCCCTGTTCGCGACGCTGGGGGAAAGCCGGTGACCCCGCCGCCCGAAGCCCCCGCGGCCTTTCCCCCCCACCCGCCCGCCGGGCTGCCCGGTACGGCCGACCTCGTCGACGGCGCGTGGGAGTCCTGCACGGTGCCCCTCGGGTTCGACCTGGAGGATCCGGACACCGGCGAGCCGGTCCGCCCGGCCCTCGCCAGCTCCCCCGAGCGGGTCGGCCGGGCGCTGGCCGCGGCGGCCGCGCTGCACGCCTCGGGGGCCTGGTGCGGCCTGCCGGACGAGGACCGCGCCCGCGCCCTGGAGAGCGCGGCCGGCGCGGTCGAAGCGGCCGCGCAGCGCATCGTGACGGCGGAGGCCTTCGCCACCGGGGTGCCGCTCGGCCAGACCTCCGGCCTCGGCGTCATCCTCTCCGGTGCCTTCCACATCGCAGCGGCCCAGCTGCGCTCCGGGCTGCTACGGCGCACGGTCACCGGCCACGGCGGCCACCCGGTGCTGGTGCGCCGCGCGGCGCTCGGGCCCGCCCTGTGCGTGGTGCCCTACAACGCCCCGGCGCCGATGGCCGCCCACAAGGCGGCCAGTGCGCTCGCCGCGGGCTGCCCGGTCATCGTCAAGGCGCCGGAACTGGTCCCGTACGGAACGCAGTTGCTGGTGGAGGCCGCCGCCCGGGGGCTGGCGAGGGCGGGGGCGCCGGCGGCCGCCCTGCAACTGGTGCACGGGGACGCCGCGACCGGGGCCCGGCTGGTGGCCGACGAGCGGATCCGCGTGGTCTCCTTCACCGGCGGGACGGAGACCGGCCGCAGGATCGGCGCCGTGTGCGGGCAGGCCCTCAAACCGGTCCAGCTCGAACTGGGCGGCAACAACCCGCTGCTCGTGCTGCCCGGCGCCAACCCGGAGACCGCTGGCCGGATGGCGGCCGAGCTGCTGACGACGCTGAACGGCCAGTGGTGCCGGGCGCTGGGCCGGCTGATCCTGCCCGCCGGCCTGGCGCAGGAGGTCCTTGACGCCACCGGCCGTGAACTGGCCGCGCTGCGGGCGGGCGCCCCGCTGGCCCCCGGCACCGGCTTTGGCCCGCTCGCGCACTCCCGCCACCACGCCGCCCTCACGGAGGCCGTGCGCGAGCTGACCTCGGCCGGGGCCGAGGCCCACGCGTGGACTGCGGTACCGGCGCGCGGCAGCCACTTCGCCCCGCGCCTGATCACCGGGGCACCCGAGGAGGCCACCCGCCGGGAGCTGTTCGGCCCGGTGGCCGCCGTCCACACCTACGAACACGAGGAGGAGGCCCTGTACCTGGCCAACTCCACCGGCTACGGCCTGGAGGGGTACGTGTGCGCCGCGGATCCGGACGACGGACTGCGCGTGGCCGCCCGCGTCGCGGCCGGGGAGGTGAAGGTGAACGGCTCCTCGGTGATGAGCCTCCACCTGGACACGCCCCGCCCGGCCTGGGGTGCCTCCGGCCTGGTCGACGAGGGCAGCGCCGAGACGCTGCTGCACTTCACCGGCGCCCGGGTCACGGGCCTGGAGGCGGCCCGGTGAACGCGGCCGAGCCGGTCCTCGTGGCCGGGGCGGGTCCGGTGGGCCTGACCGCAGCGCTGGTACTGGCCCGCCGCGGCGTGCCCGTGACCGTGCTGGAGGCCGGGGCGGACCTGGCGGCGGAGTCCCGCGCCTCCACCTTCCACCCGCCCACCCTGGAGATGCTGGCCGGGCTGGGCATCGTGGACGCGCTGCTGGCGCGCGGCCTGGTCGCGGACTCCTTCCAGTTCCGCGACCGGTGCACCGGGCCCGTCGCCACCATGGACCTGTCGCTGCTGGCCGGGGACACCCCGTACCCGTACCGGCTCCAGTGCGAGCAGAACAAGCTGACGCCGCTGCTCCTGGACGCCCTCGGCCGCCTGCCGCGCACCGAGGTCCGCTTCGATGCGCCCGTGGCCGGCGTGGAGCGGACCTCGCGGGGCGTCCACGCGGTCCTGGCCGACGGAAGCCGGGTACCCGGCGCCTGGCTGGTCGGCGCGGACGGGGCGCATTCCGCCGTACGACGCGCCGTGGGGGCCGAGTTCCACGGGATGACCTACCCGGAGCGGTTCCTGGTCGCCTCGCTCGACGAGGACCCCCGGGCCGTCCTGCCGGACCTGGCGCCCATCGCCTACGTCCTGGACCCGGACGAGTGGATGGTGCTGCTGCGCACCCCCGACCACTGGCGGGTGCTGCTGCCCACCCCGGACAGGACCTCCGACGGGAGCGAGCTGGCCCGGCTGCCTGGCCGGCTGCGCGAGGTGACGGCGCGCGCGGACGGGCCGGCCCTGGCCCACGCCAGCCTGTACCGCGTCCACCAGCGGGTCGCCGGCACCTTCCGCAGCGGCCGGGTGCTGCTGTGCGGGGACGCCGCGCACGTCAACAACCCGCTGGGCGGCATGGGCATGAACAGCGGCATCCACGACGCCGTGCTGATGGGCGGCGCACTGGCGGACCTCCTCACAGGGGAGGGGACCGACGAGGACCTGACGGACCGCACCGAGGAGCGCCGCGCCTGCGCGCTGCGCTACGTGGGGGCCGACACGCACGCCAACTGGGAGCGGCTGCGCGCCCGGGACCCGGCGCAGCGGGCAGCGCTGCTGGCGGAGTTGCGGGCGACGGCCGCGGATCCGGTGGCGGCGCGGCGCTCCCTCCTGCGCAGCTCGATGATCGACTCGCTGCGCGGGGGCAGGTGGTCGCGGTGACGCCGCCGCCGGAGGCCGCCGCGATCACGGTGGAGAATCCGGCCCGCACGGCCCGGCCGGTGGGGAGCGTACGGGCCCACACGGATGCGGAGGTGGACGCCGCCGTGGCGGCCGCGGCCGCCGCGGCACCCGGCTGGGCCCGCACCCCGGAGGCGGACCGGGCGGCGGCGCTGCTGCGGATCGCCGCCGGTCTGGAGGACGCCGCGCAGGACCTCTCGGTGCTGCTGGCGCGGGAGTCGGGCAAGCCGCTCGCCGACTGCCGGGGCGAGATCGGCTACGCCTGCGCGGTGCTGCGCTGGTACGCCGAGCACGCTCCCCCGCTGCTGTCGCAGCACACGGTGGACGACGCGGCGGGCCGGCTGGAGCGGCGGCTACGGCCGTACGGAGTGGTCGCCGCGCTGACCCCGTGGAACGCGCCGGTGATCCTGACCGCCGTCAAACTGGCCCCCGCGCTGGCCGCGGGCAACGCAGTGGTCGTCAAACCGTCGCCGCTGGCGCCGCTGGCCGTCTCGGCGTTCTTGGCGGGGGCAGCCCGTCAACTCCCGCCGGACGTGGTGCGGGTGTGCCACGGGCACGCGCAGACCGCGCTGCGCCTGGCGGGCCATCCCGGGGTGGGGAAGCTGTCGTTCACCGGCGGGGCGGTGGCCGGGCGGGCCATCGGAGCGGCCGCCGCGGAGGCGCTGACGCCGACCACGATGGAACTCGGCGGCAACGACGCGGCCGTGCTGCTGGACGACGCCGCCCTGACGGAGGCGGACCTGGACCGGCTGGTGCTGGCGAGTTTCGCGACGGCCGGGCAGGTGTGCATGGCCGCCAAACGGCTCTACGTGCCGCGGGCCCAGCTGGAGACCTTCGCCGAACGGTACGCGGCGGCGGCCGCGCGGGTGCTGCGGCTCGGGAACCCGCTGGACCCCGGTACCACCGTGGGGCCGGTGATCTCGGCGGAGGCCGCGGACCGGATCCGCGCGCTGGTCGCCGACGCCCGGGCGCGCGGCGGCACCGCCGTCGAGCTGGGCACCGTACGGCCGGGGACGGACCGGGACGCCGGGCACTTCGTACGGCCCGTACTGCTGCTGGGGCTGCGGGAGGACGCGCCTCTGGTGTGCGAGGAGCAGTTCGGGCCGGCGCTTCCCCTCCTGGGCTACGAGGACGAGGACGACCTCGTGGAACGGGTCAACGCCGGGCCGTACGGTCTGGCGGCGTCGGTGTGGAGCGCCGACGAGCAGCGGGCCTTCGCCCTGGCGGCCCGGCTGGACGCGGGCTTCCGCTTCGTCAACACCCACAACCGGACGGGGATGGCGCTGCGGGCCGCCTTCGGCGGGGTCAAGCGCAGCGGGCACGGCCGGGAGTACGGGGCCGAGGGGCTGCTGGAGTACGTCCAGCCGGTGCTCACCCACGCGCCCGGCACCTTCCGGGCCGGGGGTGCGGGCATGGCGCCGGGGGCCTACCCGGCCGGCCCGGTCCCCGGGGGTCCCGCGGCCTGAGGGCGTCAGGGCTCCAGGTGGTCGACGACGGCGCGGTGGGCGAGCCGGGGCCCCAGCCAGGCGGCCAGGGCCAGGTGATCGGGATGGCGCTGGTAGGCGGCGAGTTCGCCGGGGTCCGTGTGGCGGGTGGTCAGGGCGAGGTCGTAGGAGTGCTCGGAGCCCGAGACGTCGAGGCCGACGTCCAGGGACGTGATCTGCGGAACGGAGCCCGCCAGGCGCCGCAGCCGCTCGGCGGCCTCCGGGGCGTCGGCGGGATCGGTGAACCGCATCAGAACGACGTGCACCAGCACGGCACTTGCTCCTTCGCTCGATGGCACCTCCCTCTGTCGCGGGAGGGCGCAGCGAGTGTATGTTCGGGAAACACTGTTCCGCTAGAGGAACCAATGGAGTTCACCATGGACGAAGCGCGCACGGTCCGCGTCGCGGCCGCCCAGTTCGCCGTGGGCCGGGACCGGAAGGCCAATCTGGCCGCGTGCCTGCGGATGATCGACGCCGCGGCGGAGCAGGGCGCGATTCTCGTGGTCCTGCCAGAGTTCTGCAATCACCTGTCCTGGTACGACGACCGGGAACAGGCGCTGGCCGCCGCCTGCCGGCCCGGGGACGACTTCCTGGGGCCGGTCGCCGCGCACGCCGCCCGGCACGGCATGTACGTCAAGACCCACGTCACCCTGGCCTCAGGCGGCGGCCCCGGCGCGGAGCGCATCACGGCCACGAGTCTGCTGTACGGGCCGGACGGGGCACTGGCCGGGGCGGCCGACAAGCAGGTCCTGATGGGCAGCGAGAACGACCACCTGGACCCGGCCACCGAGCCCGGCCCGGTCATCGACACAGCCCTGGGACCCGTCGGCCTGTACTCCTGCATGGAGGGGGTCGTCCCCGAGGTGTGCCGGGGACTGGCCCTGCGCGGCGCCCACCTGCTGCTCAACAGCCTCAACTCCTTCGCCCTGGACGAGGCCGCGCTGCACATTCCGGTGCGCGCAGCCGAGAACCGGGTGTGGGTCGTCGCGGCCAACAAGGTCGGGCCGTTGCTCCCCGCGGACCGGATCGGCGCGATCAGCGCCGCCATGGGGGTGCCGGCCGAGGCCCTCGAGGGAGCCGGCGAGAGCCAGATCGTCGCCCCGGACGGAACGGTCGTCGCCAGGGCCCCCCGGCGCGGGGAGGCCGTCATCGTGGCCGACATCCGGGTGGAGGCGGCCGCCGACAAGCGCCGGGCGGACGGCACCGACGCCTTCACGGTACGCCGGCCCGACCTCTACCGGCAGATCGCCTCCCCGCCCGCCCCCGCGCCCGCCTTCGCGGGGACCCGCGCCGGGGAGATCGCGGCAGCGGTCGTCCGCCCCTCCGGTAGCGGCAACGCGGCCGTCGAGGACGCCGCCCGGCTGGTGCGCGAAGCCGCCGGGCGGGGCGCCGCCCTGATCGTGCTGCCCGAGCTGTTCTGGTACCCGGGCGGCGTCCTGCCCCGCCCGGGGCGGCCCGACACCGAGGAGGCCGGGGCCGTGATGCGGGCCCTGCGCGGCGCACTGGCAGGCGGTTCGGCGTACCTCGCCTGCACGCTCCCGCTGCCGGCCGGCCACGCCGGGGTGCTGCTCGACCGCGACGGGCCCGTCCTGACCCAGCACCAGCTGCACGACGGCGCCCGCCACCGCGGCTGGGCCCGCGCGGGCGAGGCACCGGCCCTGCTGACCCACGACACGCCGTGGGGCCGGGTCGCCGTCGTCCTGGCCGACGACGCCGTCCAGCCGGAGACGCTGCGGCTGGCCGCGCTGGCGGGCGCCGATACGGCCGCGGTCTGCCTCGGCGGCGCGACCGAGCCCTGGGAGTACGCCCTCGGTCTGCCCGAGCGGGCGGCGGAGAACCGGATCAACCTCGTGGCGGCGGGCCCCGGCGACGGCGCCGTCCACGCCCTTCCCGTGGAGTTCGGCCTGTGGCGTTCCCGGGACGCGCCCTTCGACGGCACCATCAGCACGCCCACCAGCACGGCGGCCGGCCCCGGGCTGACGCTCGCCTCCGTCCGGCCCCGCCAGGCCGGGCGGCGGCTGGTTTCGCGCGGGACGGACCTGGTCGACGGACGCCCCTGGAGGCTGGCGGGCGCCCTGGTGGCGCCCCGGCCCGCCGGGCCCGGTCCGGCCCGCGCGACCCCCCACCCCCATCCCCACACCCAGGCCACCGGAGGAGCACTGTGAGCGACGTGTCCCAGACACTCAAGGCCGTCCAGGACATGGCCGACGAGGCTCCGGTCACCGATGTGACCGAGACCTTCGTGCAGTGGCAGCAGCTGCTGGCCGGACTCAAGGAGAAGATCGCAGCCCGCTTCGAGCTGCACCGGGACCCCTCCACCGAGGAGTTGGAGGCCTTCGGCGCGGAGGGCGGCGGCCCGCGCGGCTCGCTGGCCGGCTACACCGGCCCCGAGATCGACTGGATGATCCACTCCTGGGTCGGCGACCCGGAGCACGGCTTCGTCAACCTCCACCTCACCGTCTGGCTGGGCCCGCACGTGCGCGTCCCGCACCTGGGGCTCGCCCTGCTGTGCTGGCCCGGCGGCTGGTTCTACCTCGACTCCGTGCCGCGTACCAGCCTGGTCGCCGACGGCGACTACTACGACCGCTACTACGCCCCCGCCGAGGAGGAGTGGCTCGCGGTGCGTGAGGAGTACGAGGACCTGACCTGGTTCACGAGCCGGGCCGGCTTCATCCGGGGCAGCCTCTCCCCCACCGCCTACTGCTACTCCATGCCCCGCGACGAGCGGCACATCGCGCTGGTGCGCCGCCTGATGCACGAGCAGGTCGACCGCTGGCTGGTGTGGGTGGAGGAGGCCGCGCCCGTGCCAGCCGCCGAGCGCGGGGCGCTGGCCGCCGCCGACCTGGCGGTCCGCCGCAACATCGTCGAGCGCGACCCGGCGAACGTGATGGCCGTACGGTACTTCGGCGAAGAGGTCACCGACCGGCTGGTGCGGGCGCTGTGGGGCGGCGACCGCGGCCTGCCGAGGCCCTCGTGAACCAGGTCCGGTCCGAGTGGCGGGCCTGCCGGGTGCCCGGCCTCAAGGAGCCCTACGACACCGCGCACCTGCGGGTCTTCTACCCCGCCCGCACCACCGGGTCCGACGCCGAGCGGCTGACCGGGGTGATCGCGGCCGACACCGGGCACGCCCCCTTCCCCGTGGTGGTCCTCCTGCCCGGCATCAACGTGCCGGCCGACTCCTACCGGTGGCTGGCGGTGCTGCTGGCCGGCCGGGGGTTCGCCGCGGTGACGGCGGAACTGGTCGGGGAGCTGTTCGGCGGGAGCCGGGGGGTGACTCCGGGCATCGACCTGAAGGCATGTGCCCCCGGCACCTACGGGACCCGGGCGACGACGCCGCTGATCGGGGCGCTGCTCGGAGCCCTGGCCGAGCCGGCCCCCGCGTCGCCGCTGGCCGGGCTGCTGGACCTGGAGCGGGTGGTACTGGGCGGACATTCGGCGGGCGGCACGGTGGCCCTGCAGTCGGCCGCCCATGTGCCGGGGCTGCGCGGGGTGTTCACGTACGGCGCGCACACGCTGGTGGCGGCGGCGCTCGGCCATCCGCCGGGCACCGTGCTGCCGGTAGGCGCGCGGGTGCCCGTCCTGCTGATGTCCGGCGAGCACGACGGGGTGATCGCCGCGAGCACGGACCGGTACGGGGCGGCGCCGGCCCCGGCCGCCGACGCCGACGACGACGCCGCCGCCGACCCCGTCGTGCGCACGTTTCACGAGGCGCTGGCCGACGCGGGTGGCGCCCACGCCTGGGTACGGGTCGCCGGGGCGGGTCACTTCGCCTTCTGCGATCCGGTGGACGCGACCAGCGCCCGCGGCTTCCTGGAGGCGCCGGAGGCTGGCGGGGACGGCTCCGGGAGCGATGCGCGCGCCCTCATCGGCCGCCTGGTGACGGCGTTCTGCGCCGCCGCGCTGCCACGGCGGCCGGGCCCCGCGGACCCGACGGACCCGTCGGACCGGACGGACCGGACGGACCGGACGGACCCGGCGGTCTCCGCGGATCGGGACGCGTACAGCGCCCTGCTGGCGCCCCCGCATCCGGGACTGCTCCGCGTGCGGCGCCGCTGATGTCCGCCCCGTCCCCCACCGATGTCGAACCGCCCGAAAGCGCGAGGTGCTCCGCTGATGCTGAAGAACTTCTGGTACGCGGTCGAATTCTCCGACCGCGTCCTGCGCAAGCCCCTGAAGGCCGTCTGCCTCGGTCAGTCCCTCGTGCTGTACCGGACCGCGGCCGGCAAGGCGGTCGCCCTGTCGGACCTGTGCGCGCACCGGGGGGCCGCGCTGTCCGCGGGCACCCTCAAGGACGACTGCGTCGTCTGCCCGTACCACGGCTGGCGCTTCGACCCCGAGGGTGCCTGCACCACGATCCCGGCCAACCAGCCGGGCCGCGGCATCCCGAAGAAGGCGCGGGTCGACTCCTACCCGGTGCAGGAGCGGTACGGCTTCGTCTGGGTGTTCCTCGGCGATCTCCCCGAGGAGGAGCGGCCGCCGATCCCGCACTGGCCGGAGTTCGGTGAACTGGTCCAGGACGGAGGCCGGTTCAAGGCGGTCACCGGGGAGTTCCTGTGGCACTCCAACTACGAGCGGGTCCTGGAGAACGGCTGCGACATCGCGCACACGCCCTTCGTGCACGCGGGCGCCTTCGGCAATCCGGACCGGCCCGAGGTGGAGGAGTACACGGTCGAGCAGCCCGACGAGTGGTCGGCCTTCGCGACCGTGGCCCTGAACCCGCCCGCGGCCAAGGGGCTGTGGTCCAAGCTGTACACGGACCGCACGTCCCGGGGCAGGGACCGGCCGCCGGTGGTGACCACGGCGGGCTGGATGCTGCCCAACCTGATCAAGCTGCACGTGCGGCTACCCCTCGGCAACATGATCATCTACGACACCAACATCCCCGTCGACGAGACCACCACCCTGGTGAAGTGGGTGGCGCTGCGCGACTTCTTCACCGGGGACTGGGCCGACAGGAACGCCCGCAAGCGGGTGCTCGGCATCTTCGACCAGGACGCCCCGGTGGTGGACGGGACCCGTCCCGAGCTGCTGCCGGCCGACCTCGGCGCCGAACTGCACCTGCGCTCCGACATGATCTCCGTCGCCTACCGCAGGCGCCGCCAGGAACTCGCGGCCAAGGGCTGGGCGGTGAGCGACGCCGACCGGATCGTCGGATACGTTCCGGGGCGCAGCGCCACCGTCATCGCCTCCCCCGGCCGGCGCGCGGTCCCGGAGCTCGCCCGCGCCTGGGAGCAGAAGGCCCAGGGATTCCACCCGACGGTCGAGGGGGCCCAGTCCCCGGCACCGGCCAGTGAGAAGGAGTAGCCTCATGACCTCCCCCGCATCCGTACCGCCGCCCGGGCCGGCTCCGGACGCCCCCGGCGCCGCCGCGGACGGCGTGTCCCCGGCGGCCCGGCTCTCCCGGAGCGTGCTGGACGCCCTGCTGGCCGGGACGGAGCTCCAGGAGCGGCCGACGCCCTGGAGCGTGCTGACCACCCCGGCGGCCCCCGATCCGGTGGGCGCCGTACGGTACTTCCGCGGCGACGGGCAGGGCGGCGTCGACGCGGTCGTCACCGTCTCCCTGGTGGTGCCCGCCTTCGGCCTGGACAGCCACATGCTGTTCGCCTTCGGCGCCGCGGACGGCCCGCTGCCGCACTTCACCCTCGACTCCGTGCAGGCGGGCGGCGGATACGCCTTCCACCTGGACCTGGTGCAGCGCGTCGACCTCGCCGTCAGCCCCTCCTACGCGGACCTCGTGTACGGGCCGCTGACCGCGCCGTTCGCCCGGGCCTCGGAGATCCCTGGCCTGACCCCGGCGGCGATCAGCCCGCGCCAGCGCTCCCTGATGTCCCCGTGGATGCTGGTGCACCGCGCCGACGAGTCGGCGCTGCGGGCCATCACCCCCATCGCCGAGGAGTACTTGCGGCACTGGCTGGAGCTGGCCCGGGCGTTCCCGGCCGACGCCGCCGCCGAGGCCAAGGAGGGCGACGCGCCGCTGCGCGACCGGCGGCTGCGCCAGGCCCTGTTCAGCCGGGAGATCGACCCCGTGTGGGCGCAGGTCGACCGGCTGCTGGGCCCGGACGCGACCGACGGCCTGCGCGGGCTGCTGACCACCGGCAGACTGACGGATGAGGAGGCCGGGGCATGAGCGGGACCTCCGGACCCGGACCGAGCCAGTGGCAGCAGCGCATCGCCGGGGAATGGCACGGCCGGCCCTCGCTGTTCGACGCGCAGGGGACCTGGTGCGGGTACGAGGACATCCGCCGCTCCTCCGAGTTCGCCGACGGCGAGACGCTGTACCGGATGGACGGGGGCCTGCGGCAGGGCGGCCCGCTCGCCGGCCGGTTCCAGCTCGCCGCGCCGTTCGCCTTCGGCGTGAGCGACGCCGACGACAACCGCCTCTACACCGGGCCGGACTTCCACGGCAGCGGGCAGCCGTACGGCTCGTTCGTCGACGCCCACTACTACGGGCCGGGCTGGCAGGTGGCACTGAACACCTGGAACCACGTCCTGCCGGACGGGCGGACGCAGGTCTACTCCTCGGTGCTGCACCAGGGCTGGACCGTGATCGGCTGCTTCAACGGCGTGTACGTGCGCACCACCGACCACGACACCAGTGAGGCGACCCGTGAACAGGTCGCCCGTCACGTGGCGGCCGAGACGGATGCCGGCCCCGTGCCGTGGATCCTGCCCACGAAGCAGCCCGGCGCCTTCACCGGCCGGTGCGAACTGTGGAGCGCGGAGCAGAAGCACCTGGGGGACGTGGAGGTGGAGATCGCGGTGCGGCCGGTGGACCTGTTGCGCGCCCGGCACCACGTCACCTGGCGGGGGGCCGGCCTGGACCGGTCCTTCACGGTGGAACGGCGCCGCGACGGCGCCCGCGAGTTCTGGGAGGGCCCGGACGCCTGGGGCAACGCACAAGCCTTCGGCCGGGCGAACTTCCCGCTGTGGCACTTCACGAGCGGGGACGTGCATCGCGTGCGCGGGCGGGAGTTCGTCCTGGACGCGCGTCCCGCCATGGCGGCGGGCGGCCGGCTGGCCGTCACGTACGAGCTGTTCGGCGGGAACAAGCTGGCGGCCGTCCTGCACGGCGTACTGGACTGGGAGGCCGCGTCGTGACCCGGACGGTGGTGATCACGGGCGGCACCCGCGGCATCGGGCACGGGCTGGCCCGCGCGTTCCTCGACCGCGGCTGCAAGGTCGCCTTCTGCGGGCGGGACGCGGCGGGCGTGGAGGCCGCCCTCAAGAGCCTGGGGGGCGGCGCGCACGCGGTCGGCCACCCGGCGGACGTGACCGACCGGGACCAGGTCGCCGGGCTGTGGACGGCGGCCGAGGAGGCCTTCGGCCCGGTCGACGTCTGGATCAACAACGCGGGGGCGACCACGGCGCGCAAACCGCTGTGGGAGCTGGGCCCGCAGGAGGCGGACGCCGTGGAGGCGGTCAACCTGCGCGGCGTCGTCAACGGCAGTGCGGTCGCCGCGGAGCGCTTCCTGCGGCAGGGCCGCGGCCGGGTGTGGAACATGGAGGGCTTCGGCTCCGACGGCCGGACCATGCCCGGCCTCAGCGTCTACGGGGCGAGCAAACGCGCGGTCACCTACCTCACCGGAGCCCTGGCGGCCGACCTGAAGCGGGAGCGGGAGGCCCGCGCCCACGACGTTCGGGCGCTGCTGCTGTCGCCCGGGATCGTGGCGACCGACCTGCTGTGGCACGACTACACGCCGCAGGAGTACGCGAAGGCGCGGCCGGTGCTGAACATCCTGGCCGACCGGGTCGAGACGGTCGCCCCCTGGCTGGCGGACCGGGTGCTGGACGACCGTACGGCCAGCGGCGGCCGGGTGGCGTGGCTGACGCGCCGCAAGGCGGCCGGGCGGTTCGCTACGGCCGCGCTGCGCAAGCGGTCGGTGCTGCCGGAGCAGCTGCCGTCGGCAGCGGACCGGGAGGGCGCCTTGTGAGCGGAGCCCTGGACTATCCGCTGTCGCTCGCGGTCGAGGACTTCGTCCCGGTCGTCCTGACGGGCGTCGGGGCCGTACTGCTGACGGGTCCGCTGCGCGGCCACGGCGTGCGCACCGCGCGTACGGCCGTGGCGGGAACCGCGCTGATCTTCCTCGGCGGGCTCTCGAAGGCCACCTGGAAGCTGGTGGTGGCCCTGGACGGCCCCGACCTCCACACCCTCAACGGCACGCTGTTTCCGTGCCTGTCGGCCGGTTTCCTCCTGCTGGCCCACGCGCTGCTCACGCTGCCCGCCGACGGGCACGATCCGGCGTCCGTCCGCAGGCCCCCGCCGCTGTGGGGGTTCGCCGCGGTCTGGGCGGCCACCGGGGCGGCGGGGCTGCTGCTCGCCTCGACGGCGCCGTACATGGTGCTGACCATCGTGGCCGTCACCGTGTGCGCGGTCCGGCTGATCCTGCTGGCCCGTTCGCACGGGGACAGCGTGGCGGCGGCCGCGGGCGGGCTGTGGCTCACCGGCATGTACGTCCTGGGCCCGCTGGCGGCCCGCCCCGACCAGAGCGTGGCGCTCCAATGGGTGGAGCAGTCGGCGAACACCCTCACGCAGGGGGCGTTCGTCCTGCTCGCGTGGCGGCTGGCGAAGCACCGGCGCGCCGCCCGCACCCCCTCCCCGCTCTCGTCGTCCTCCCTCCCCCACGGCCGATCGGCGGCGTGAATGACGGACAGTCTCGGCTGGCGGCGCAAGTTCGGCGTCATCGCCCCCAGCACCAACACCATCGTGCAACCCGACTTCGCCCGCATGTCCGTGCCGGGCGTGACCTCCCACTTCTCGCGCATCCACATCCGCGACCAGAACATGGACCAGGACGCGGGCATGGAGCGGCTGCTGGAGCAGATCCGCGACGAGATCGGCGCGGCCTGCGAGCGGGTGCTGACCTGCGAGCCGGACTACATGGTCATGGGCATGAGTGCGGAGACGTTCTGGGGCGGTGTCGAGGGCAACCGGGCCTTCGTGCAGCAGATCCACGACATCACCGGGCTCCGGGTCGCGACCGGCGCCGAGGCCTGCGAGCGGGCGCTGCGCCTGTTCGGGGCGCGGCGGATCGCCGTGGTGACCCCCTACCAGCCGGTCGGCGACGCCAACGTCGACCGGTTCTTCACCGAGCTGGGCTTCGAGGTGGCCGGCATCAAGGGCTTGCGCTGCCCGACGGCCGTGTCCATCGCCCATGTGACGGAAGCCGAACTCCGCGCGGCGCTCGTCGAGTTGGCGGCGCTGCCGGGCGTGGAGGCGATCGTGCAGTGCGGGACGAACCTGTCGATGGTCTCGCTCGCGGACGAGGCGGAGCGGTGGCTCGGGCTGCCCGTGATCGCGATCAACGCGGCCACGTGGTGGATGGCGCTGCGGGACAACGGCTGCCGCGACACCCTGCACGGCTACGGCACCCTGCTGCGCGAGCACTGACCCCGACTCCGGACGACACGGCGTCGGGGGGCGCGAGTCGAGCCGGCACCACATCCCCCGGGCGCCGGCCGCGGCGGGCGGCGCCCGGGGTTGCCCCGTGCCCGCCGCCCGGCCAGCCAGGGAGCTGACACCGCCATGACCGCATCGGACATCGACCGCACGCTGGCCCGGGCCCGTGAGGCCGCCGCCGACTGGAGCTCACTCGCCTTCGGCGAGCGGGAGCGCGGGCTTCGCCGGTGGGCCGCCGAACTGGCGGGCTCCCGGGCGGACGTGGTCGCCGTGATCCGCAAGGAGACCGGCAAACCGGCGGCTGACGCCGAACTGGAGCTGCTGGTCGGCCTGGAACACCTGGCCTGGACCGCCCGCCACGCCCGCCGGGTCCTGCGCCCGCGCCGGGTGTCGCCGGGGCTGCTTGCCGCCGAGCACCGGGCGCTGGTGGCGCGTCGGCCCCTGGGCGTGGTCGGCGTGATCGGGCCGTGGAACTACCCGGCCCTCACTCCGCTGGGCATACTGGCCGGCGTCCTGGCGGCGGGCAACGCGGCCGTGTTCAAGCCGAGCGAGTACACGACGGAGACGGGACGGGCGCTGGTGGACGCCTTCCACCGGGCGAACCCGGCGTCGGCGGACACCCTGCGGCTGCTGGCCGGCGGGGCCCGGGCCGGGGAGGCGCTGTGCCGGGCCGGGGTGGACAAGGTGGCCTTCACCGGCTCCACCCTGACCGGCCGCGCGGTGATGGCCGCCTGCGCCGACTCCCTCACCCCGGTGGTGCTGGAGTGCGGCGGCAACGACGCGCTGATCGTGGCCGCGGACGCGGACGTACGGGCAGCGGCGCGGGCAGCCGCGTGGGGGGCGTTCTCGAACGCCGGGCAGACCTGCGCGGGGGTGGAGCGGATCTACGTGGACCGGGCGGTCGGGGCGGAGTTCGTCGGGGCACTGACGGCGGAGCTGGCGCGGGTACGCGCCGGCGACCACTACGGGCGCCTCACCACCGCGGAGCAGGAGAACGTGGTGCGCGTCCACGTCGAGGACGCGGCGGCCCATGGCGGTCGCTTCCTCGTCGGCGGGCCCGAGTCGTTCCGGGCGTCCGGCCTCGTGGATCCCGTCGTGCTGGCGGACGTGCCCGAGGATCGGCCCGCGGTGCGGGAGGAGACCTTCGGGCCGGTGGTGGTGGTACGGCTGGTGCGGGACCTCGACGAGGGCGTCGCACGCGCCAACGCCGTCCCGCAGGCGCTGGGCGCCGCGGTCTACTCCCGCTCGGCGGACGCGTCGGTCGCCGGGCGGCTGCGGGCGGGCATGGTGTCGGTGAACGGCGTGCTGACCTTCGGCGGCATCCCGGGCCTGCCGTTCGGCGGGAACGGCGCGAGCGGCTTCGGGCGGGTGCACGGGAGGGAGGGGCTGCTGGAGTTCACCTCCGCGCAGGCCGTGACCGTACGCCGTGCGCACCTGACCGGCTCCGGGCTGACCCGGCTGCGCTCGGCGTGGTGGAAGCCGCTCGCGCTGCGCGCGCTGATCCGGCTGCGGCACGGGCGCGGCTGACGGCGACGGGAGCGAGGTCCTGCCTGTGCGGGTCCGGCGGGTGCCCGAACCGGGGCTCGGCATCGAGCGCGCCCGACCGCCGTGGCAGCCGTGCGGGGGGGGGGGGGGGCGGCCGGGGGGGGGGCCCCCCCCCCCCCCCCCCCCCCCCCCCCCCCCCCCCACCCACCCCCCCCGGGGCGCCCCCCCCCCCCCGGCGGGGCCCCCCCCCCCCCCCGGCCCGGCCCCCGCCCCCCCCCCCCCCCCCGCCGT